>SKNG01000182.1 GCA_007120685.1 Paracoccaceae bacterium
CCCTTGCGGGCCGATTGCAGTTCCCGGGCCATGTGCGCGTCCTTTCAGCCGATGCCTTCGCGGTTCTTCGCGTGGTGGTAATAGGCCCACAGCATGCCGGCCGCAACCGTGCGCCAGGGCGACCATTCCTCCGCCATGCGGCGCAGCGCGGCCTCGCGCGGGCGGTCGGGCAGGGCGAAGAGCAGCCGCGCGGCCTCTTGCAGGGCCAGATCGGCGGGGGCGAAGACATCGGCGCGGCCCAGGCTGAACATGGCGTAGATCTCGGCCGTCCAGCGGCCGATGCCCGGCAGGGCAGTCAGGTCGGCCACGATCTGCGGGGCAGGGGTGGCGCGCAGGGCGGCGTAGTCCAGATCGGCCTCGGCCAGGGCGCGCAGATAGCGGATTTTCTGACGCGACAGGCCGGCGGCGCGCAACGCCTCGTCGCTGGCACCGGCGATGGCGGCGGGCGTGTCCAGCCCGGCCGCGTGCAGCCGCCCGCTGATGGCGCGGGCCGCGGCGGTGGATACCTGCTGGCTGACGATGGCGCCCATCAGCGCGGCGAAACCGTCCTCGCGCCGGCGCAGTGGCGGCGGGCCGCATAGCGTCAGCGCGTGGCCAAAGCGCGGCTCGCGCGCGGCCAGCCAGGCCGCGCCCTCGGCCATGCAATCTGCGCTGGTCAGGATGCGTTCGCCGCTCATCGCCCCGTCATGCCCCGCCCGCGCGTCCCGCGCAACCCGGATCCGGCGGCGCCCGCAACCGGCCTGTCGCTTTTCTTCTGGGCAAATCATCGGCTTGCTGGCATGAAGGGGACGGAAACGGAACAAGGCAGATCCATGCAACCCGACGACGCCTGGACAGCACTGGCAGCGCGAAGGGCAAAGTCCGCCAATCGTCCGATCGCCACGCTGTTCAAGGACGCCACCCGCGCCGCGCGGTTTTCGGTCACGCTGGACGCTCCGGTAACGGGCCGGATGCTGTTCGACTATTCCCGCTGCAATATCGACGAAGCCACGCGCGAGGCGCTGCTGACCCTGGCCGAGGCCGCGGGCCTGCCCGCGCAGCGCGAGGCGATGTTCACCGGCGAGGCGATCAACCGCACCGAAGGGCGCGCGGTCCTGCACACGGCGCTGCGCAACCCCGACGGCGAGCCGGTGATGGTGGGCGGCGCCGATGTCATGCCCGGCGTGCGCGCGACGCTGGAACGGATGGAGGCCTTCGCCGGCGATCTGCGCGACGGGCGCATCCGGGGCGTGGGCGGGCGCATCGCCGATGTGGTCAATATCGGCATCGGCGGGTCCGATCTGGGCCCGGCGATGGCGGTGCAGGCGTTGCGGCCTTATCATGACGGGCCACGGCTGCATTTCGTCTCCAACGTCGATCCGGCGCATATCCATGACACGCTGCGCGCGCTGAACCCGGAAACCACGCTGATCATCGTGGCGTCGAAGACCTTTACCACGCTGGAGACGATGGCCAATGCCCATGTCGCGCGCGACTGGATGGCGCGCGTGCTGCCGGACCCCACCCGGCAGTTCGTGGCGCTGTCCTCGGCGCTGGACCGGACCGCCGATTTCGGTATCGACCCCGCGCGCGTCTTCGGCTTCGAGGACTGGGTGGGCGGGCGCTATTCGGTCTGGGGGCCGATCGGGCTGGGGCTGATGATCGCCATCGGACCGGAACAGTTTCGCGCCTTTCTGGCCGGGGCGGCGGCGATGGACGCGCATTTCCGGCAGGCGCCTATGGCGCAGAACATGCCGGTGATGCTGGCGCTGAGCGGCATCTGGCACCGGCAGATCTGCGGCCATGCCAGCCGCGCCGTTATCCCCTATGACCAGCGGCTGGCCCGCCTGCCGGCCTATCTGCAACAGTTGGAGATGGAATCGAACGGCAAGCGCGTGGCGATGGATGGCAGCGATCTGGCGCACCCCTCGGGCCCGGTGGTCTGGGGTGAACCGGGCACCAATGGCCAGCATGCCTTCTTCCAGTTGATCCACCAGGGAACCGAGGTAGTGCCCTGCGAGTTCCTGCTCGCCGCCGCCGGGCACGAGCCCTCGCTGGCCGCCCAGCACCGGCTCTTGGCCGCCAATTGCCTGGCCCAGGCCGAGGCGCTGATGAAGGGCCGCACCCTGGCCGAAGCGCGCGCCGGGCTGCGGCGCAAGGGTCTGACCGGCGCCGCGCTGGACTGGCAGGCGCGGCATCGGGTGTTTCCTGGCAACCGGCCCTCGACGCTGCTGCTTTATCCGCTACTGACCCCGGCCACGCTGGGCGCTATCCTGGCGCTTTACGAGCATCGGGTCTTCGTGGAGGGCGTGGTGCTGGGGATCAATTCCTTTGACCAGTGGGGCGTGGAACTGGGCAAGGAACTGGCCGGCGAACTGGCACCGATGCTGGCCGGCGAGGCCGGGGCCGACAACCGCGACGCCGCCACGCGCCAAGCCATCGACTACCTGCGCGGGGCCAGCGGATAAGCGACAGCCCAGCCGCCGCCCTGCTTCGTGCAGCGCTTCAAGTGCGCCTTGCAACTACCTACTTTCAATGAAAAAATGCGGCGGCTTTCATCGTCTCTGGTATCGGCGCGTCCAGCCGCTTCAGCACGCTGGGCGCCAGGGCCAACTGGTCCAGAACGGTATCCGGTGCAGGGCCCTCGGCCGCGCCGAAATAGTAGAGGGCGAAATCGCGCTGGTCCTCGCCGGTGCCGCCGTGATGGCCGCGCAGCGACTGGCCATGATCGGCGGTGACAATCACCTCATAGCCCATCGCGCGCCAATGCGGCAGGAAGCCGGCCAGCATCGCATCCATCAGCGCGCAGGCATGATCCATCTGCGCGCAGTCATGGCCGAAGCGGTGGCCCATCGAATCCAGCGTGCAGGTGTGCAGCAATCCATAGGTCAGATCGAACCGTTGGCACAGCCGGGTCAGGGTAGCAAAAAGGTCGGCATCGCAAGGGGTTGCCTGATTTTTATGATCATAACCGGTCATCGTGTGAAACCGGCCGTGGTTGATGCTGTCGCTATCCGGCTCGTCATATTCGATATCGCGCAGCCAGTCGAAGGGCGCGCGGTTAAAGAACTCCGACCACCAGGAATGCGTCACCGCGCCGGTCACGCCGCCGGCCCGCCGCACCTGCGAGAACACATCCGGCTGCGCCACCCGCTGGATCATCCCGTTCGACAGCACGCCATGCACCTGCGGCGGCGTGCCGCTGTGGATGGAGGCATAGCAGGGCCCCGACATCGACGGCAGCACCGCGCGCATCCGCCAGACCCGCGCCTCGCCAGACTGCACCCAGCCCTCCAGACAGCCGAAATAGCGCCGCCAGTTCGCCCAGGGCACGCCGTCCAGGATGATGAGCAGCAGCTTGCGCTGCGGGTCGTCGGAGATGGTGCTGTCCTGCATGGCGGCGCGTCCTGTCTGACCGATCACTTGGCCGCGCCATCTGGCAGGGGCAGCAGGCAGATGTCCAGTGCCGGACACAGGGCCTGCATTTCGCGCAGCACAAGGTCCTGACGGGGCAGGCGCGGCGAGACGATGCCAAGCCGCCCGCGATAGCCCGCCCGGGCAAGAGCGATGGCCACATCCAGTCCATCCCAGGTGGGTCCGATCAATGGCGCCAGCACCAGGTCCGGCGCCAGATCACGAATATGCTCTGGCGACAGGTCCGCTGGCTGCGACAGGACCGACAGTTTGCTTTCCGCCGGCAATAGGCGCGCGGTATCGATGCCGCAGGGCAGATCCTGTGAGGTGATCAGTAACACGCTGCGCAAGGCAGTCAGGCTTGGGGCGATCGGATCGATATTGCTGAATTTCGTCATTGGCCTTTTGGTGTAGCTTCCGGCTTCGGGCACGCAGACAAAACGGGCGGCATACGCTCACGAGCGTCCAAAGTGCCGACCGGCAACGCCGCGTCAACGCCAAATCAAGCTTCCGATACGGGATACTGGCGAAAACCCTGGCAAATTATTCCGATCTGTGGCGTTTTCCTTACACTTATGCGGTCAGGCGTGTCTATTTGTTACATAATACTGATTATCGGTTAATGCTGCGTGCGGTTTGACGCCCCTTTCCGCATCGCCTATGGGACGCTCAATCGCTGTAGCCGGGAACTGCCGCCATGTCCTTCGACCGCTCGCTGAAGATTGCCCCCTCCATCCTTGCCGCCGATTTCGCCGATTTTGGTGCCGAATGCCGCGCGGTCCAGGCTCAGGGCGCCGACTGGGTGCATGTCGATGTTATGGACGGCCATTTCGTGCCCAACATCACCTTTGGCCCGCAGATGGTGGCCGCGCTGCGCCCGCATGTGCGCACAGTGATGGACGTGCATCTGATGATCGCCCCGGTGGACCCTTATATCGAGGCCTTCGCCCGCGCCGGCGCCGATATCATCACCGCCCATGTCGAGGCCGGCGCCCACATTCACCGCACGCTGCAAGCCATTCGTGCTACAGGGAAAAAAGCCGGCGTGGCCCTGAACCCCGGGACCGGGGCCGAGGCGGTGGAAAACCTGCTGGACATGGTGGATCTGATTTGCGTGATGACCGTCAATCCAGGCTTTGGCGGTCAGCAGTTCATCGACATGTCCGAAAAGGTCCGCCGTTTGCGCGCCATGATCGGCGACCGGCCCGTGCATATCGAAATCGACGGCGGGATCACCGTGGAAACCGCCCCTGCCATGGCCCGCGCCGGGGCCGATGTGCTGGTGGCGGGATCGTCGGTGTTCAAGGGCGGCAGCGCCGCCGACCCAGCGCCCTATGGCGAGGCGATCCGCGCCATCCGCCTCGCGGCCGAGACCGCCCTGCCCGGCCGCGTCGCCTGAATAATCATATTCATTACTTGCAATATGATTGCAGTTCCATATATAGACCCGCGCAAGCCGGCCGCCGTTTCGGTTTGCCTTTCTGAAGGGTCTGTCCATGTCCAGCTTCCGCCTTTCGCCGCCTGATCTGCGTCATTACGCCCGCGCCGGACTGTCCGGCGACGTGATCGCCGCGCTGGTGGTCACCATCATGCTGATCCCGCAGGGCATGGCCTATGCGATGCTGGCAGGACTTCCACCGCAGGCCGGGCTCTATGGCGCTATCCTGCCGCTGATCCTTTATGCCGTGCTGGGCTCTTCCCCGGCGCTGGCGGTGGGTCCGGTGGCGGTGGTGGCGCTGATGACGGCCGCCGCGGCAGGGCTGGTGGCAGAGATCGGCACACCGGGCTATCAGCTTGCCGCGCTGTGGATTGCGCTTCTCTCTGGCGCGATGATGCTGGCGATGGGGCTGTTGCGGCTGGGTTTCGTGGCCAATTTCCTCAGCCACCCGGTGATTTCGGGCTTCATCACCGCCGCCGGGATCCTGATCGCGCTCAGCCAGGTGCGGCACCTTCTGGGCATCCAGACAACCGGCAAGACGGTGCCAGAGGTCATCCCCTCGATCATCGCCAATCTGGGCGCGGTGAACACCATCACCATGGTGCTGTCGGCGGCGGTGCTGGGCTTTCTGTTCTGGTCGCGCAAGGGGCTGGCGCCGGTGTTGCGGCGGCTGGGGCTGGGTGCGGGCGCTGCCGGCCTCCTGGCCAAGGGCGGGCTGTTCCTGGCTGTGCTGGCCTCGACGCTGACGGTCTGGGCGCTGGGGCTGGATGCGCGCGGCGTGCGGATCCTGGGTGATATCCCGGCCGGGCTGCCGCCGCTGGAACTGCCCGCCTTCGACCGTGAGTTGATCACGCTGCTGCTGGTGCCCTCGGCGATGATCGCGCTGGTGGGCTATGTCGAATCGATCTCCATCGCGCAGACGCTGGCGGCGAAGCGGCGTCAGTCCATCGACCCCGACCGTGAGTTGATCGCGCTGGGGGCGGCCAATCTGGGCGCGGGCGTCACGGCGGCGATGCCGGTTACCGGCGGGCTGTCACGCTCGATCGTCAATTTCGACGCCGGCGCGCAGACCCGCGCCGCCGGGGCGCTGACGGCGCTGATGATCGGCGGCGCGCTGCTGGCCCTGACCCCGCTGCTGTATTTCCTGCCCAGCGCCACGCTGGCCGCCATCATCATTGTCGCCGTGGTGTCGCTGCTGGATTTCCGCGCCCTGCCCCGCGCCTGGGCCTATAGCAAGGCCGATGGCGCGGCGATGGCGGCGACGATGGCGGTAACGCTGACCCTGGGCGTGGAACAGGGGCTGATGGCCGGGGTCGGCCTGTCGCTGGCGCTGCATCTGTGGCGCACCTCGCGCCCGCATGTGGCCGAGGTGGGCCAGGTGCCGGGCACTGGCCATTTCCGCAACATCAACCGCTACGAGGTGGTCACCACGCCCGAGGTGCTGACCCTGCGCGTGGATGAAAGCCTTTACTTTCCCAACGCCCGCTATCTGGAGGAACTGGTGCAAAGCCGCATCGCCGAGCGGCCCGAGATCCGGCATCTGGTGCTGATGTTCTCGGCGGTGAACGAGGTCGATGCCTCGGCGCTGGAAAGCCTGGAGATGCTGCTGGAAAAACTGCACGCCGCCGGCGCGTCGCTGCATCTGTCAGAGGTCAAGGGGCCGGTGATGGACCGCCTGCAACGCAGCGATTTTCTGAAGCATGTCGATGGCGTGCATCTGACCCAGCTGGACGCCATGCTGGCCCTGGCGCCCGGGCTGACCCAGGCCACGCTGGACCGGGAACGCTACGAAAGACGCAAGGCCAACGCCTGAACCCACATCTGAAACCGACAAAAAAGCCCGATGCATCGCCTGGATGCACCGGGCTCTTTCGCTGCGCAGGGTTGGGAAGGTTGCGCGGCGAAAGCACTCGTGACGCAGTGTCCGGCTGGAATGGCACGCCACCCACAGGGCCGTAACGATGTCCTAGTTACCTGTAATCATCTAACAAAAAAAGTAGTGGAATCCTTACCCAAATTTCAATCAGAGCGGTAGCTGCGTCAGAAATCTGCAGCGCAGCCGCCTGGACGAACATCCCGCCCCGGCTCAGCAGCCGGAGCCCAGGAAGAGTTGGTTCAGAAAGCTCGCCTTGGTCACGGCATGGGCGGTCGACTCCGCGCCCAGTGTTTCACGCGCCAGGCGCAGGTGCTTTTCCACCGTTGCGGTCGAGATGTTCAGAATCGCCGCGATTTCGGCGACCGACTTGCCATCGGCCACCCATTCCAGAACCTCGCGCTGGCGGCCGGTCAGGCGCAGCGTGCGGTCCACGAAGGGCATGTCGACCAGCGTGCGATGCGCCGATGCCGCCGCCACGAACAGATCATCGCCCAGCGCCGCGCAGCGTTCGTCGCAGGCTGCCTGGCTTTCGCCCGGTGGGGCCAGCAGGCTCATCACCCCCCTGCCCCGCTTGCGCAGCGTCGGAAAACCGATGGTGCAGCCGACCATCATGCCGGCCTTGTCGAAGAAGGCCAGAGCCGCATCGCTGCAGCGGAAGCTGTCGGAAAGGCCGGCTTCCTTCGCGGTCATCGACCAACTGGCAATCCCGCTGTTGCGCAGGGCCCAGTTGAAGGTGATGCTTTCCCAGTAAAGCCGATTGTCCACGAAAACCCGCATGGCGCGGCGGTCCAGCGTGGAGAGCAGAAGCAATTCCTCTTGCAGGCCGATGTTTTCGTCGGTCGATGTTGGCGAGTAGCCGTAGATCACCCCGTCGAAACCCAGCGCCGCCATATGCTCGCAGGTCAGTTGCCATGCGGTCTCGACATCGCGCGCGCGCAGGAGGGCGGCCAGAAAGGGACCAAGCTTGCCGGAAGCGTCGGGATTCAGGGCGCCCATCAGCGCCGGGGCATCCTGCTGCTGGTGTGTGGAGCGATCACTCATTATGGACATTGGCCGATCCGGTAAGGGATGACATCAAGGTATGAAACAGAACAAAAAAGAAACAATTAACTGAATGCTACAGCGATCTCGGCCCGGAACAGAGCAGCTACCGATGGGCCCGTCAAGACTTTGAAACGTTGTTTCGTTCCCCTTGCGGCATACCGGTTTCGGCTGCCATGAAGAAAGGGCGGCACCCGAGGCGCCGCCCTTGTCATTCTTGCCGGAAGCGGCAGGACCTCTGATCAGCCGGCCAGCGTCTTGGCGACCTCGGCGGCGAAATCCTCCTGCTTCTTCTCGATCCCCTCGCCCACGGCCATGCGCACGAAGCCTAGGATCTCCACTCCGGCGGCCTCGGCCGCCTGGGCGACAGTGATATCGGGGTTGATGACGAATTTCTGCCCGGTCAGCGTGACCTCTTCCAGATACTTCTTCATCCGGCCCGGAATGATGTTGTTGTGGATCACGGCATCGGGTTTCGGCTTGGCGGCGCTCGCGTTCTCTTCCAGCGCCTTCTGGGTCTGCACCTCGCGCTCGCGCTCCACGACCGTCGGGTCGAGGCTCGCCTCGTCCAGCGCCATTGGCGCGGTGGCCGCGATATGCATGGCCAGTTGCTTGCCGATGCCGTTATCGGCCCCCTTCAGCGCCACCAGCACGCCGATCTTGCCCATGCCCTCGGCCGCGGCATTGTGCACATAGGCGGCGACCGCATCGCCCTCGATCACGGCCATGCGGCGCAGGGTCATGTTCTCGCCAATGGTGGCGATGGCGCCGGTCAGCTGGTCGGCCACGGTCTTGCCGTCCATCTGCGCGCCCTTCAGCGCCTCCAGGTCATTCACACCCAGCGCGGCCTGGGTGATGCCGCCGACCAGCTTCTGGAAATCGGCGTTCTTGGCAACGAAGTCGGTTTCCGAGTTGATTTCCACCGCCACGCCCCGGCCGTCGGCCACGGCCACGCCGACCAGCCCCTCGGCGGCCACGCGGTCGGCCTTCTTGGCGGCCTTGGCCAGGCCCTTGGTGCGCAGCCAGTCGATGGCCGCTTGCATGTCGCCATTCGTTTCGGTCAGCGCCTTCTTGGCATCCATCATGCCGGCGCCGGTGGTTTCGCGCAGTTCCTTCACCATCGTTGCGGTAATCGCCATGGCGGGTCTCCTTCGTGGAACGGGTCACGGGCAGGGTCTGGCCCCGCCCGGTATCGGTTTGATGACGGGTGGCGCGGGGTATCAGGCCTGCGCCGGGGTCTCTTCGCTCAGGGCTTCCTCGGCCGGGGTCTCTTCCAGCGCGCCTAGGTCGACGCCGGCGGCGCCCATCTGCGCCGACATGCCGTCCAGCGCGGCGCGGCTGACCAGATCGCAGTAAAGCGCGATGGCGCGGGCGGCATCGTCATTGCCGGGGATGATGTAGTCCACCCCATCGGGCGCGCAGTTGGTATCGACCACCGCGACCACCGGAATGCCCAGCTTCTTGGCTTCCAGGATCGCCAGATCCTCTTTGTTGACGTCGATCACGAACAGCATGTCCGGCACGCCGCCCATCTCGCGGATACCACCGAGCGACGCCTGCAGCTTCGACTGCTCACGCTCCAACCCCAGACGTTCCTTCTTGGTCAGCCCCTCGGCGCCATGCTCCAGTTGTTCGTCGATGGCGCGCAGGCGCTGGATCGACTGGCTGACCGTCTTCCAGTTGGTCAGCGTGCCGCCCAGCCAGCGGTGGTTCATGTAGTATTGCGCGCATTTCTCGGCGGCCTCGGCGATCGGCTTGGCGGCCTGGCGCTTGGTGCCAACGAACAGCACGCGGCCGCCCTTGGCCACCGTCTCGCGGATCGCGTTGAGCGCGGCATCCAGCATCGGCAGAGTCTGCGTCAGGTCGATGATATGGATGCCATTGCGGTCGCCATAGATGAACGGCCCCATGCGCGGGTTCCAGCGCTGGGTCTGGTGGCCGTAGTGCACGCCAGCTTCAAGCAGCTGACGCAGGGTGAAATCGGGAAGCGCCATGTCGTTTTCCTTTCCGGTTTGCGCCTTGGACGGGGCATCAGGGCATGACGCCCAACCGGTGGACCGCAGGCGGGATGTCTCCCCGCCAG
>SKNG01000037.1 GCA_007120685.1 Paracoccaceae bacterium
CGCGGCTGGCCGGCGCTGCGGCTGGCCGTGGGCGCGGTGGGCGGCGCGCGCGAAGGCGCGGTGGCGGTGGTGCTGTCGCTGGGCCTGGGGCTGACGGTGCTTGCCGCCGTGGGTCAGGTCGATGCCAACCTGCGCAATGCTATCGCCAGCGACCTGCCGGAACGCGCGCCGTCGTTCTTCTTCATCGACATCCAGACCGACCAGCTGGACCCCGTGCTGACCCGCCTGCGCGAGGATCCTGCGGTCAGCGAGATCGAGACCGCGCCGCAATTGCGCGGCGTCATCACCGCGATCAACGGCATCCCGGCGCGGCAATGGGGCGATCACTGGGTGCTGCGCGGCGACCGGGGCCTGACCTATGCCGCCACGCCGCCGCCGGGGACCGAGATCGTGGCCGGTGAGTGGTGGGACGCGGATTATGCCGGCCCGCCCCTGATCAGCTTCGGCATCAACGAGGCGCGCGATCTGGGGCTTTCGCTGGGTGACGAGATCACCGTCAATGTGCTGGGGCGTGACCTGACCGGCACCATCGCCAATTTCCGCGCGCTGGATTTCCGCACCGGCGGTATCGGCTTCGTGATGACTTTCAACCCCGGCGCGCTGCAGGGCGCGCCGCATACCCATATCGTCACCGCCCATACAGCGCGCGAGGCGGAAGGCACAATCCTGCGCGACCTTTCCAACGCCTTTCCCAATGTCACCGCCATCCCCATCCGCGAGGCCGCGGCCCGCGTGGCCGAGGCGCTGACGGCGCTGGCCGCCGCGACCTCCATCGCCGCGCTGGCGGTGCTGGCTACGGGTTTCGTGGTGCTGATCGGCGCGGCGGCGGCGGGGGAACGCGCGCGGGTGTTCGAGGCGGCAGTGCTGAAGACGGTGGGCGCCAGCCGGGCGACGATCCTTGCTTCCTTCGCGCTGCGCTCGGCGCTGATGGGGGCGGCGGCGGGGCTGGTGGCGCTGGGCGCGGGGGCGCTGGCCTCCTGGGCGGTGCTGACAAGGGTGATGGACCTGTCCTTCACCTTCCAGCCCGTGGCGGCGCTGGCGGTGGTGCTGGGGGGCATTCTGGCGGTGATGCTGGCCGGGCTCGCCTTTGCCCTGCGCCCGCTGGCGGCACGGCCGGCGCAGGTGCTGCGGGCCAGCGAATAGTCCCGCCGCCGCTGTCGGGCCAGAACGGGCTTTCGAAAGCCCGTTCAACGCGCGTTCGAACGCGCGTCCCACGCACGGGTCGGCGGCGGCGCATTCTTTGCGGCAGTTTCCGGCGAATTGCGTTTTTCCGGGGCGCCGTTATCCTCGTGCCAGCCGCAGCGGCGGGGAGGGCGCGATGAATCCTGCAGAATGGCTGGCCCGCAGCGCCGTGCTGACCCCCAACGCGCCGGCGCTGCTGCTGGGCACACGGGTCATCGCCGATTATGCAGACCTTGCCCGGCAGGCCGCCGCCATCGCTGCCGGCTTGGCGGCGCGGGGCATCAGACCCGGCGCGCGGGTCGGCGTGTTCATGACCAACCGTCCGGAATACCTGCCCATCCTTTACGGCATCTGGTTCGCCGGCGCCGTCGCCGTGCCAGTGAATGCCAAGCTGCACCCGGCAGAGCTGGCCTGGATCCTCGAAAATGCCGAGGCCGAGGCGCTGTTTGTTTCCGACGACATTGCCGCCGGCCTCGCCCCGCCCCCCTGCACCCGGCTGATCATCGCCACCGGCAGCCGGGATTTCGCCGCGCTTGCCGCCCATGACCCGCTGCCCGGCCCGGCGCCGATGGGCGCGGATGACCTGGTCTGGCTCTTCTACACCTCCGGCACCACCGGCCGGCCCAAGGGCGTGGGCATCAGCGCCGGCAACATCATCGCCGCCGTGCTGGGCTATTTCACCGATGTCGATGCCGTGCACGCCAAGGATGCCACGCTTTACGCCGCGCCGATGTCGCATGGCGCGGGGCTTTACAACTTCATGCATGTGATCCGCGGCGCGCGCCATGTGCTGCCCGAATCCGGCGGCTTCGACGCGGGCGAGATCCTGACCCTCGCGCCGCGCCTTGGCGATGTGCACCTCTTCGCCGCCCCCACCATGATCCGCCGACTGGTGGCCGAAGCCGAGGTACAGGGCAGCAATGGCGACGGCATCCGCAGCGTGATCTATGGCGGCGGGCCGATGTATCTGGCCGACATTGTCCATGCGGTCGATGTCATGGGCGCGCGCTTCATCCAGATCTACGGCCAGGGCGAAAGCCCGATGACAATCACCGCGCTGCCGCGCGATCTGGTCGCCGACCGCAGCCATCCGGACTGGCAGGCGCGGCTGGGCTCGGTCGGCAGGGCGTTCTCTCACATGCGGGTGTGGATCGCCGATGCCGAGGGGCGGGAGGTGGCGCCGGGTCAGCCGGGTGAGATTCTGGTGCAGGGGCCGGCGGTGATGCCGGGTTACTGGCGCAACCCTGAAGCCGCCGCGAAGGCCCTGCGCGGCGGCTGGCTGTGGACGGGCGACATCGGGGTGATGGACGGCGCGGGTTTCGTGACCCTGCACGACCGCTCGAAGGACGTGATCATCTCGGGCGGCACCAACATCTACCCGCGCGAGGTGGAAGAGGCGCTGCTCACCCACCCGCAGGTGGCCGAGGTGGCGGTGGTGGGCCGGCCGCACCCCGACTGGGGCGAGGAGGTGGTGGCCTTCGTGATCTCCGTCGCGGGCACCCAGCCAGGGCCGGCGGTGCTGGACGCGCATTGTCTGGACCGCATTGCGCGGTTCAAGCGGCCGAAGGATTATGTCTTCCTGACGGAACTGCCGAAGAACAATTACGGCAAGGTGCTGAAGACCGCGTTGCGTGCGCATTGGCAGCAGGCAGGATGACCGAAGGGAGCGGCTGCGTCAAAGCCGTTTCGCCCGCAGGTTCTTCACGTGGCAGGGGCGCTTCGGGCCGGACTGGCCAGGTCATCGGGACAGCGGCGAGAGGCAGAGTTGAGGCAGGGAACGGCGATGCTGGTGATCGGGGCCTCAGGCCGGGTGGGGCGGCTCTTGATGCCGGCATGGTCGCGCGCGGGGGCGGGGGTGATCGTCCAGCGGCGCGGCGGGGCGGTGCTGGGGGCGGGGTTGCCGGAAATCCGGTGGTCGCCGCTGGACGCGCCGCACGCGCTGCCCGGCCTGCTGGCGGGGCTGCCGCCGGTGGGGGCTATGCTGGTGCTGGCCGGGGTCACCCCCTCGTCGCCCGGCGCCGGGGCCGAGTTGATGGCGCTGAACACCGCGCTGGCCGAGGCCTGTATGCGCGCCGCCGAGCAGGCCGGGATTGGGCGTGTTCTGCTGGCCTCGTCCTCGGCCGTCTATGGCGCGGGTCGGGCCGAACCCTGGCGCGAGGACGAGCCCGCGCAGCCCGCCACCCCCTACGCCCAGGCCAAACTTGCGATGGAACGCGCGGCCGAGCCCTGGCGCAAGCGGGGCCTGAGCATCTGCGCGCTGCGCATCGGCAATGTCGCCGGCGCCGATGCGCTGCTGCTCAATGCCGGCCGAAAGGAACCGCTGGTCATCGACCGTTTCGTGGGTGGCAGCGGCCCTCTGCGTTCCTACATCGGCCCGCAGACCATGGCCCGCGTGCTGTCCGCGCTGGCCGATCCCGCAACCGACCTGCTGCCGGTCCTGAACCTGGCCGCGCCCGCCCCGGTATCGATGGACGCGCTGGCCCGCGCCGCCGGGCTGGACTGGACCTGGCGCCCGGCCCCGCCGCAAGCCATCGCCCGGCTGACGCTAAACTGCAGTGCCCTTGCGGCCCGCGTGGCTTTCGACGATAGCGACAGCAGCGCCGCCGGTATCGTGGCGCAGTGGAACGCCTGCCGGAGCCCCGCATGACCCCCGTCAAACGCCTGTTCGACCTGGGCGTCGCCATCTTTCTGACCCCCTTCGTGCTGCCGATGATGGCGCTGGTAACCCTGGCGATCCTGCTGATCGACGGCCGGCCCGTGTTCCACGTCTCGGAACGCATGTGCACGCCCAGCCGCGCCTTCGGCTTGATGAAGTTCCGGACCATGCGCCCCGATCCCGGCGACCGCGGCGTGACCGGCGGTGACAAGGGCGACCGCATCACCCGCCTGGGCCGCTTCCTGCGCCGCACCCGGCTGGACGAACTGCCGCAGTTGATCAACCTCTGGCGCGGCGATATCTCGGCCGTCGGCCCCCGCCCGCCGCTGCGCGACTATGTTGAGCGTTTCCCGGACATCTACGCCCGCGTCCTGCAGTCGCGCCCCGGCATCACCGGCCTGGCGACGATCCAGTTCAACCGCCACGAGCGCCTGCTGCTGGCCCGCAGCCGCTCGGCCGAGGAGACCGACGCCATCTATTGCCGCGCCTGCATCCCGCGCAAGGCCCGGCTGGACCTGATCTATCAGGCGCATCAGAGCCTGTGTTTCGATCTGGAAATCATCCTGAAGACCTTCGTGCCCTCGCTGCGCTGAACGCCCACCACCCTGGATTGTTGCGTTTGCATCGATATTGACAGGCCAGCCCCAGCCCTTATGGTGGGGCGCTGTCCGGGGTCTGGGCCGGGGCAGATGCACAGGGAGAGTTGCATGATACGAAGAGCGTTGTTGAAATCCGTCGCGGTTGGCGCCCTTGGTGCGATGGCAGGGCTGGCCCTGCCGGTTACGGCCGTGGCGCAGGAGGTGACGCTGCGGTTTCACCATTTCCTCTCGCCCGCTGCGCCGGTGCCGTCACAGGTTTTCGAGCCCTGGGTGGAGCGGCTTTCCGAAGCCTCGGATGGCCGGCTGAACGTGGAAATCTACCCCTCGATGCAACTGGGCGGCTCGCCAGGCGGGCTTTATGATCAGGCACGCGAGGGAGTGGTCGATATTTCCTGGATGACGCTGGGCTGGGTGCCAGGGCGCTTTCCGCTGGTCGAGGTGTTTGACCTGCCCTTCATCGGTGCCAGCGCGCAGATCACCTCGCGTGCGGCCTGGCGCTTCTATGAGGACCATCTGACCGAAGAACTGGGCGATGTGCATGTGCTGGCGGTGCATGTGCACGGGCCGGGCGTGATCCACATGAACGCGCCGGCCATTGAGTCGCCGGGCGATCTGCGCGGCCGTTCGCTGCGCGGGCCCAGCCGGCTGGTCAACCGGCTGATCGAGCAACTGGGCGCCAGCGCCGTGGGCATGCCCGCCCCGCAGATGCCCGAGGCGCTGTCGCGCAATGTGATCGACGGCACGGTGATCCCCTGGGAGGTGACCAGCGCCTTCCGCGTGCAGGAACTGGTTGATACGCACACCGAATTCAGCGGCGGCCGGGGGCTTTACACCACGCCTTTCGTGCTGGCGATGAACCAGGATGCCTATGACGATCTGCCCGACGACCTGCGCGCCATCCTTGACGAACACTCGGGCCTGATGCTGGCCGACTGGATCGGTTCGGCAATGGATGCCTTCGATGCACCCGCCCGCGATATCGCGGTGGAGCGTGGCAATACCATCGTCACCATCGAGGGCGCGGAACTGGCCGCCTGGCAGGAAGCCGGCGAGCGGGTGCGCGCCGGCTGGGTGGCCGAGATGGAAGAAGCGGGCATCGACGGAGCCATGCTGATTGCCGAGGCCGAGCGTCTGGTGGCCGAGGAAGAGGCGGCGTTGCAGGACTGACCTCTATGTCAAAGCCTCTTGGGGCGGCCTCGGCCGCCCCTTCCACTTGAACGGGGACGGCCATGTCGGGGCTTCGGAACCGCCAGCCTTGCGATCGGGTGACGAGCCGGCAAAGCCACCGAAACGGCGCGCAGCGGTGACATATGCGTCACGGAAACGGTGCACATGCAGCGGTCATTGACATATGAAATTGCATCAATAGGGTCCGCCGCGCAATGGCACTGCACTGGTTTCCGGGTCGCCCTTGGGCCAGCGTGGCGCTGTCGACAGGGCCTGAGGCGTCGGAGAAAGCAGTTTCTGCCGGCGTGGGGGCATGACTTTCTTGGCCGGCACGGGGGCAGGTGCTAAGGGGCGAGTGAAGCGCGACCTGTGCCTCATGCCGAAAAGCCCGGCAAGAGGTGGGCATTGCGCGGGCCGGCAAGGGTTTGGGGACGGATGAACGGGGAGTGGAGCAGATGAGCGAGCAGCCCTCGCGCGGCGGCGGCGGGAACGGCGACACGGCGGCGCCAGGCATCCTGCCCGAGGCCGAGGCCTTTATCGGCCGCTGGATCGGCCTTTACACCAACCTCCTGGCCATCATCGGCGGGCTGGTGCTGACGGCGGTGATGCTGCTGGCGGTGGTGTCGATCATCGGCCGCTTTCTGGGCCGGCTGCGCTGGGCGATCTTCGACCGGCTGGGCCCCATCCCCGGGGATTTCGAGCTGGTGGCGATGGGCACGGGGCTGTCGATCTTCCTGTTCCTGTCCTGGGCGCAGTTCAACCGGGGCCATGTCACGGTGGATATCTTCGTCTCGGGGCTGGGACCGCGCGGGCTGGCCTGGCTTTCCACCGTCACCAATCTGATCATGACCATCGCCGTGGTGCTGCTGGCACAGCGCATCGGCGAGGGGATGGAAAGCAAGCAGCGTTTCGGCGAGACCACGCAGATCCTGGAGATACCGGTCTGGTATGGCTATGTCGGCGGCATGTTCGGCCTGTGGAGCTTTGCGGTGGTCTGCGGCTACACCGTCTGGCGCAGCCTGAACGAGGCTCTGGGCGCCGGTGAACCCGCAGGGGGTGGCGCATGAGCGGGGCATTGTTCGCCGGCATCGTGGCCGGGCTGGTTGTCGCGCTGTTTCTGCTTCTGCAGCTGGTCCAGCGCATGAGCATGCCGCGCGCGGCGGCGGCGGCGCTATTCGTGGTGCTGGTGCCGCTGGGGCTGTGGTGGGTGCTGGACAACTACCTGGGCGTGGTGGTGCAGAGTACGCGCAACCTGTTCGTCGGTTTCAGCGGGCTGGAGATTGCGGGTATCTTCTTTGCCTTCCTGCTGATCATGATCTTCCTGCGCGTGCCCATCGGGCTGGCGATGCTGGTGGCGGGCATTCTGGGCCTTTACATGGTGCGTGGGCGCTGGGGGCCGGTGATGAGCCAGTTGCGCACGGTGACGGTGGAAACCTTTTCCAGCTACTCGCTGTCGGTGGTGCCGCTGTTTCTGCTGATGGGCGCCTTTGCCATGAAGGGGGGCCTGAGCGAGGCGCTGTTCCGCGCCGCCGGTGCCTGGCTGGGCCATCTGCGCGGCGGCGTGGCGATGGCGGGTGTCGGCGCCTCGGCCGGGTTCGGGGCGATCTGCGGCTCGTCGCTGGCCACGGCGGCCACGATGGGCCGGGTGGCGCTGCCGGAGATGCGCAAGGTCGGCTATTCCGGCGGGCTGTCCACGGCCTCGTTGGCCGCAGGCGGCACGCTGGGTATCCTGATCCCGCCCTCGATCGTGCTGGTGATCTACGCGATCCTGGCCGAACAGAACATCGCCAAGCTGTTCGTGGCGGCAATGATCCCGGGGCTGCTGGCGGCACTGGGCTACATGCTGACCATCGCGGTGATGGTGCGGATCAACCCCAGGGACGGGGTGCACAGCCCGCGCATACCGATAATCGAGCGGATCAAGGCGCTGGGCGAGATCATGCCGGTGGTGGGGATCTTCGTGCTGATGATCGGCGGCATGAACGCGGGCATCTTCACGCCGACCGAGGGCGCGGCGGTCGGCGCGGCCGGCACCGGGCTGGTGGCGGCGCTGCGCGGCCGGCTGGGCTGGGCGGCGCTGGTGGACTGTTTCCGGTCCACCGCCGTGGCGACGGGGATGATCTTCTTCATCGTGCTGGGGGCGACAGTGTTCAACGCCTTCCTGGGCTTTACCCGGCTGCCCTTCTTTGCCGCCGAATGGGTGGAGGGGCTCAGCACGTCGCCCTACATGGTCTTGCTGGTCATCCTGCTGATCTATCTGCTCTTTGGCTGCGTGATGGATTCGCTGTCGATGATCCTGCTGACCATTCCGATCTTCTTTCCGATCATCATGCGGCTGGATTTCGGCCTGACGCCGGAGGAAACGGCGCTGTGGTTCGGCATCCTGGTGCTGATTGTGGTGGAGGTGGGATTGATAACACCACCGGTGGGGATGAACCTGTTCATCATCAACGCGATGGCACGGGGCGTGTCGATGATGGAAACCTACAAGGGGGTGCTGCCCTTCGTGGCCTCGGACATCATTCGCACCGGCATCCTGGTGGCGGCACCGCCGATCACGCTGGGGCTGGTCTGGCTGATATTCTGACTGGCCGTGGGGCCGGGCGAGAAGCGGTGAGGGGGCGCCGGGAGGGCTCCCGCACCTTTTCGCAGGCCCTGACGGGCCGGCAAAAAGCTTTGGGCCGGGCGCGCGCTGGCGCGCGCGCGGTCCCGCAGGGCGACGAGCCCTGCCCGCTACTCCGGCTGGAAAAAACGTCAGCCCGTGGTCAACCGGGTTGCCCGGGCCTTACGGCTGCCAGCGCAGGAAGCCCGCGATCAGGCGCAGCCCGGCGGCCTGGCTCTTTTCAGGATGGAACTGGGTGCCCAGGATGTTGTCCCGCCCCACGATGGCCGTGACCGGCCCGCCGTAATCGGCATGCGCCAGCAGATGTGCGGGGTTGTCCAGCCGGAACTGGTAGGAATGCACGAAATAGGCATGCGTGCCGCTGCCCACGCCATCCAGCGCCGGATGCGCCCGGTCCACAACCAGATCGTTCCAGCCCATATGCGGCACCTTCAGCGCGGCCTCGCCCGGCTGGATCCGCTCTACCGTGCCGCCGATCCAGTCCAGCCCCGGCACCGGTTCATACTCCAGCCCGCGCGTCGCCAGCATCTGCATGCCCACACAGATGCCCAGGAACGGCCGGCCGCGCTGCAACACCGCCTCGTCCAGCGCCTCGATCATCCCCGGCACCGCATCCAGCGCGCGCTTGCAGGCCGGAAACGCCCCGTCGCCCGGCAGCACCACCCGGTCGGCGCGCGCCACATCCTCGGCCCGGGCCGAAACCAGCACCTGCCCGGCGCCTTCCTCATTCGCCATCTTCTCGAAGGCCTTTTGCGCCGAATGCAGGTTGCCGCTCTCATAGTCGACGATGACGGTCAGCATGGCGCTACAGCATGCCCTTGGTCGAGGGCACCGCGTCGCCCTTGCGCGGGTCCGGCTCCAGCGCGTCGCGCAGGGCGCGCGCCACGGCCTTGAAGGCGGCCTCGGCGATATGGTGGCTGTTGATCCCTTCCAGCGCCGTCACATGCAGCGTGACGCCGCCATGGGTGCTGAAGGCCTGAAAGAACTCGCGCACCAGTTCGGTGTCGAAGCTGCCGATCTTCGCCGTCGGAAAATCGACCTTCCACACCAGATAGGGCCGGCCCGAAAGGTCGAGCGCCGCGCGCACCAGCGCATCATCCATCGGCAACAGGCAGGACCCGTAGCGCCGGATGCCGCGCTTGTCGCCCATCGCCTGCGCCATCGCCTGGCCCAGCGCGATACCGCAATCCTCGACCGTGTGATGGTCGTCGATATGCAGATCGCCCTTCGCGCGAAGCGTCAGGTCCAGAAGCGCGTGGCGGGCCAACTGGTCCAGCATGTGGTCGAAGAAGCCCACCCCGGTGGCATTGTCATAGCGGCCCGTGCCGTCCAGCGTCAGATCGACGGTGATGTCGGTCTCTGCCGTCCGGCGGGTGATGCTGGCTTTGCGCATGGGTCAGGCTCCCCTTGGCCCGCTGATGGCTGATCGCCCTTCGCCTAGACGCGCCGGGCTTGCTTGTCCAGCCTGCCGGCAGGCCTAGCCGCCCTCATACCCTTCCACGATCACCAGATCGCCATCGCTGACAGGCGCCCGGATGGCCAGCGCCGCCTGATATTCCGGCGAATGGTAGCAGTCGGTCGCGGCCTGCAGGCTGGGA
>SKNG01000359.1 GCA_007120685.1 Paracoccaceae bacterium
AAGGCGGCCAGCCCCGGCCGCCCCCGGTCCTGCACGCTGACCCCCGGCCCGGCCCGCAACAGGGTCAGCGCCATGGCCGCGCCTCTGGCCCCGGCCCGGCGCGCGCCGCTTCCAATCCTTCGCGGTCCACCGGCCGGAACAGCACCCCGTCGCCAGGCCGCAACAGAAAGGGCTCGGCCCGGGCCGGGTCGAAGAGCCGCAGCGCGGTCTGGCCGACATGGCGCCAGCCGGTGGGCGAGGCGACAGAGAACAGCACTACCTGCCGGATCGCCACGGTCAGCGCGCCCTCTGGCACGCGCGGGGTCAGACCGGCCTGGCGCGGGATGTTCCAGGCCGGGGGCAGCTGGCCCAGATAGGGCTGGCCGGGGGCAAAGCCGATGGTCTGAACGCGCAGCGGCGCCGCGGTCAGTTCGGCCACCGCCTGCGCCGGCGAAAGCCCGGCCAGCGCCGCGGCCTCGTCCAGTTGCGGCGCCAGATCGGTGCCGAAGACCGCCGGCACCTGCCACAGCCGCCGCCCTTCGGGCAAGGCGGCCGCCTGCCAGTCGCGGCTGGCCAGCAGCGCCTGCAGCTGGGCGCGCAGGGTGGCGTGATCGGTGGCGCGCAGGTCGAAGCGCAGCAGCACCGAGGTCAGCGCCGTCGATAGCTCACGCACCCCGGGCCAGTCCTGCGCCTCGGCGGCGGCGCGAAAGGCCAGCGCGGCACGGTTGGCGGGTTCGGTCAGGCGGTGGCCGAAGCGGATCAGGAAGGCATCCACCCCCGCCGTGGCGATGGACGGGAAATCGCCTGGCCCCGCCTCGGCGGTGCCGGTGGGTGTGCTGGGCGAAAGGGTCATGGGTTGCGGTCACCTGATTGGCGGGAAGACTGGCACGGATCGGCCGGCCCGGCAACCGGCCGGGACGCCGGGGGGCAAGGGGTTCGCATTTGACGCCGTTGCATCGCGCCGAGGCGCCTTGCGCTGGGTCCATGCTGATCTGTGGCGCCAACTGCGCCAGACAACGCGCCTTCGAAGGCGCGTCCGGACGGGCTTTCGAAAGCCCGTCTTCGGCGATCCCCGAGGGCCCGAGGCCAGATGCGATGACCCTGCCGGGGCACGCCGGGCGCGGCAGAAGGGTCAAAGCGGCCAGACGATCAGCAGCAGCGGGATCGATACCGCCACCACCAGCACCTCCAGCGGCAGGCCCAGCCGCCAGTAATCGCCAAAGCGAAACCCGCCCGGCCCCAGGATCAGCGTGTTGTTCTGGTGCCCGATCGGTGTCAGGAAGGCGCAGGAGGCCCCGATCGCCACCGCCATCAGGAAGCTGTCGGCATTCACCCCCAGCGCCGCAGCGATGCCGATGGCGATGGGGCACAGCACGGCGGCGGTGGCGGCGTTGTTCATCACGTCTGACAGGAACATCGTCACCACCATCACCACCACCAGCGCCGCCACCGCGTGGCCCTGCGCAATGCTCTCTACCAGAAACCGCGCCAGCACATCGGCCGCGCCAGTGTCCTGCATCGCGCCCGCAACCGGGATCAGGGCCGCGAGCAGCACCACCACCGGCCAGTCGATGGCCGTGTAGACCTGCCGGGGCGGCACGGTGCGCAACAGCATCGAGGCCACCACCCCCAGCGCAAAGGCCGGCGCGGCGGGCAGCAGTCCGGCCGTGACCACCCCCACCGCGCCCAGCATGATCAGTGCGGCGACAATCGCCATGCGCCGCTCGGGGATACGCAGCGCGCGCTCGCCCAGCGGCACGCAACCGGTATCGTTGATGAAATCCGCCATCACCTCGGCCGGGCCCTGCATCAGCAACAGGTCCCCCGGTTTCAGCCGCAGCGTGCGCAGCCGGGCGCGGGGCGGGTGACCGGCGCGCGAGACCGCCAGCAGGTTCAGCCCGTAGCGCGTGCGCAACCGCATCTCTGTTGCCGTGCGGCCAACCAGCGTCGAGCCCGGCAGCACGGCCAGTTCGCGCAGCACGATATCCTCGTCGCGGGCCGGGTCCTTGCGCTCGGGCTTCTCGCCCTCGCCCTTTGCGGCTTCCTCCGGCGCCGGGCGCGCTTCTGCCGGTTCGTCCTCCTCCGAGGACGCGCCCTGTTCCTCCAGCTTGATGCCATGCACCGACAGCGCCTCGGCCAGCGCCTCGACATCGGCATCCAGCACCAGGATGTCGCCTTCCCGGATGCGCCGGCCGCCGTGCGGCGCAGTCATGCGCACCTCGTTGCGCACCAGACCGACAACCTGAGCGCCGCTGTCCTCGATCTCGCGCTCGAAGGCGCGCAGGGTCTGGCCGATGGCGCCGCTCTTTTCCGGCACCCGCACCTCGGTCACGTAGCTGCCGGTGTCGAAGCCCTCTGCCGCCGAGGCCTTGCGCGCCGGCACCAGCCGCCAGCCCACCAACGCCACGAAAGCCACGCCCAGAACCGCCACCGCTGCCCCCACCGGCGCGAAATCGAACATCGCAAACGGCCCCGCGCCCAGCTCCGCCCGGAAGCCCGAGACGATCAGATTGGGCGGCGTGCCGATCAGCGTG
>SKNG01000221.1 GCA_007120685.1 Paracoccaceae bacterium
CGGAACGCGTAAACCGGTCACTCGGCAAACACACGGCTGGCCAGCCAGCCAGGGGCAACGGGCGGAAGCCGATGCCGGAGCGGATCAGCGGCCCCGGCGATAGCCGGCATTGGTCAGGCACGGTCCGTTGAAGTACCGGTTGCCCGCGTGATCGCGCACCATGCAGCGGCGCGGCAGATCAGACAGCCCGTGGCGCGACAGGCAGCGCCCGTCAAAGCCCCAGACCCGCTGGCCGCTCTGGCGATAGTGCATCTCGCAACGCGCCGGCAGGTGAATGACGGCGGGCCGCCGGTGGTGGCGATGCTGCGGGCGGCTTTGCTGGTGGCGATGCGGGCGCAGGGCATAGCGTTCGGCCCGGTAGCCGGCCTGATGCAGGCAATGCGCCACATAGCCGGCGCGCCGCCCGTGATGGGTGCGCAGGTCGACATGGCAATGCTGCGGCAGGCTGTGATAGCCGGCGCGGCGCAGGCAGCGGGCGTGGTAGATGTCGATGCTGCGCCCGCGCACCCGCGCCGTTTCCTTGCAACTGTCAGGCAGCACACGGTGGCCCAGATGGCGGGCGCGGTGGCGGTCATCCACCGCGCCGACGATAACCGCCAGCGCGGCGGCGCCCAGCAGGAAGCGCACCAGATCGTCGCTGGCCCGGGCCGGGGCGGTGCTGGCGGCAAGCCCGGCCAGGGCAACGGCAACGGCCAGCAGGATCATCTGAAACCGGGCCAGCGGTGGCGGGCGCGAGGATTCGATGGCAATGGTGGTGGCGGGGGTCATGGCATGTCCTTTCGGGTCGGCACCGCAGCAATCGGCGCGCGGCGCGGGCAAGGGGGGTGGCGGCGTCGCGGCGGCACCAGCCTGCCCGCGACGACCTGCCAACAGGCTTGCCGCCCGGCCCGTGAAAGACAATATCGGCGCCCGGTTATCCGATAACATCGCCCCGGCCCCGGCCCCGCCCGCGGCGACGGGGCCGGGATATTGCATAACAGCCTTGCAGCGCCCAGTTTCTGGCCAACCGGTTCAGGCCCGCCTTGTGCTGCGAATCGTCCTTATGCAAAGGCTGCACGCCATGATCTTCCGAACCGCCCTTGTTGCCCTTCTGGCCAGCCTGATGCTGGCCGTGCCGGCCTATGCGCAATGCTTTGCCGACTACCGGGCGAAGCGCGAGAACCCGTTGAGATTGCACTACGGCGTTGTGCAACTGCCGCAATCGGCCTGCGGCAATGCCGGTGCCGCCGCATCGCATCTGCGACCCCGCCTGCAACGAGACGGCTGGATCTTGCTCGATATCTTGTCCACATTCGGTCCAGAGGGGCTGGAAGCGAGGAGAGCGCGTGCGGGAGAGTTCTTCCTCCGCTACTGACCTGACGCGCACGGGTACGCGCGCGATCATCGTCGGTCTGGCCGCCATTGTCGCCATCCTGGCGCTGGCGGCCTTTCTGCTGTTTCAGAACCTGCCCGATACCGACGCCTTCAACGCCGCCATCGAGCGGCTGATCCTGGAAAACCGCAACCTCACCTCGCCGGCCGAGTTGCGGCTGATCGAGATCCTGTCGGAATCCGGCAACACGCTGAGCGCGGTTCTGGTCTCTTATCGCGGCGTGATCTTCGTGCTGCTGCTGTTTGCCAGCGCGCTCTTGCTGACTGCGCTGGTGCTGGTGCTGGCGCTGATCGCGCTGAACCGGAAGCTGGCGCAGGTGCAAAAGGCCGGCATCCAGGTCTCGTCGATGGTGATCAGCCGGGCCGAGCGGAAGGTATATCTGAACGACATGGAATTCGACCTGACCGAAGCGGCGGTAGAGACCCTCGCCGCGCTGGCCGAGGCGCGGATGGATGGCGAGATGCTGAGCGGCGTGCAGCTGGAGGCGGTGGTGTCCGGCAAGCGCGAGAGCGATTGCGACGAGGCGGCAGGGGCCACGCGCATCAAGCGGCTGCGCGACAGTCTGGGCAATCAGATCGTCAGCGAGTTGCTGGTGCGCAACATCGCCCGGCAGGGCTATACGCTGGCCATCGACAAGGACGTGATCCGCATGATCTGAGGGCCGGCATGCGGGATCGGCGGGAAATGGAGGCTGATGGGATGGGGCTGACGCTGGATCAGGCGCGCGCGATGATCGCCGCGACGCGGGAGAAGGGCCACGCGATGGGGCTGAAGCCGCTGTCGGTGGTGGTTCTGGATACCGGCGGACATGTGCTGGCCTTCGAACGCGAGGACGGCGCGGCGCCCGGGCGCTTCGGCATCGCGCATGGCAAGGCTTACGGGGCGGTGATGCTGGGCATGGCCGGGCGCGCGCAGATGGCGCGGGCCGAGGCGCAGGCCTATTTCATGGCCGCCGTGAACGGGGTCCATGGCGGGCAGGTGGTGCCGGTGCCGGGCGGGGTGCTGCTGCGCGATGGCTCGGGCGCGGTGGTGGGCGCGCTGGGGGTGACGGGCGACACCTCGGACAACGACGCCGAGGCGGCGCTGGCAGGCGCGGCAGCGGCCGGGCTGACGGGCGAGGCCTGATTCGAGGCTC
>SKNG01000444.1 GCA_007120685.1 Paracoccaceae bacterium
CCATACGGCGCTGGATGTAATGGCCGGTCGCCATGCAATCGGCCTCCAGGTCGCGCGCGGTCTCCAGCAGGTCGCGGAACTTCACCCGCTCGTTGCAGCGGATGCAGGGCACCGGCGTGGCCCCGGCCAGATAGGCATCGGCAAATTCGTCGATCACGGCCTCGCGGAACATGCTCTCATAATCCAGCACGTAATGCGGAAAGCCCATCGCCTCGGCGACCCGGCGCGCGTCATGGATATCACGGCCCGCGCAGCAGGCGCCCTTCCTGGCCAGCGCCGCGCCATGGTCATATAGTTGCAGCGTGACGCCGACCACGTCATAGCCTTCGCGCGCCAGTTCCGCCGCCACCACGGACGAATCCACCCCGCCCGACATGGCCACCACCACGCGGGTTTCCGACGGGGGCTTGGCAAAACCAAGCGAATTCACGCCCAGATCGCGTGCCATGGGGGCTCCGTTCCTGCGGGGGTCGCCGGTTGGCGCCGGCTGGATGGCGTGAAATATAAGAAAATCCTCCGCACTCTCAACCCCGCCTGCCGCCGGTTCGCAACCCTGCGTTAAACCAGAATTGCCACCCTCACGCCGGGATGAAGGAGAGGGTGAGTCAGATGTTTATCAGGAAAGTCGAAGGGCCAAGGGCTGTCACGCTGCCCGATGGCAGCATTCTCAGCCGTGCCGATCTGCCCCCGCAAGGCACGCGGCGATGGGTGGCAAGCCGAAAGGCAACGGTGGTGCGGGCGGTCGAACACGGGCTGATCCCGCGCGAAGAGGCGTTGGAACGCTACAGCCTGAGCCCCGAGGAATTCGACGCCTGGTGCAGCGCCGTGCGTCAGCACGGGCTGGATGCGCTGAAAGTCACGGCGCTACAACGCTATAGACAACCATAGGTAGAAAGTGCTTCTTTATGCCTCCGGTAACCGAGAGTTAACGAATCAAGGTCAGGTTTGATGACGAACGAGGTTAATTGCGGAGGCCAGGTCCATGCGCGTCCTGCTGGTTGAAGACGATCCGACGACATCACGCAGCATCGAACTGATGCTGAGCCATGCCAATTTCAACGTCTATTGCACCGACATGGGCGAAGAAGCCGTGGAGCTTGGCAAGCTCTACGACTACGACCTGATCCTGCTGGACCTGAACCTGCCGGACATGACCGGGCTTGACGTGCTGCGTCAGATCCGGCTGGCGCGGATCGATACACCGATCCTGATCCTGACGGGCGAAGACAGCACCGACACCAAGCTGAAGGGTTTCGGCGGCGGGGCTGACGATTATCTGACCAAGCCTTTCCACCGCGACGAACTGGTGGCGCGGATCCATGCGATCATCCGGCGCAGCCAGGGCCATGCACAGTCGATCATCCATACCGGCAAGATCTCGGTCAATCTGGACGCCAAGACGGTCGAGGTGGAGGGCAAGTCCGTACATCTGACCGGCAAGGAATATCAGATGCTGGAATTGCTGAGCCTGCGCAAGGGCACGACGCTGACCAAGGAGATGTTCCTCAACCATCTCTACGGCGGCATGGACGAGCCGGAGCTTAAGATCATCGACGTGTTCATCTGCAAGCTGCGCAAGAAGCTGGCCGAGGCCACGGGGGGCGAGAACTATATCGAAACCGTCTGGGGGCGCGGCTACGTGCTGCGCGATCCGGTCGTTGCCACCCCGGCCATTCCCAGGGCGATCAGCGCCTGACGCGCTGCGCCCGCCGACGGCGCGCCGCAGGCGCCGCCGTCTCTGGACCTGAGCGCCCCGCGCGCCTATCACCTTGAGCCAAGGGATCAGCCCGGTGGGGCGGCGGGATCAGGGGCAGGGCGGCGCGATGAGCGAGGGGCGGCAGAACGGGCAACCGCAGCGAAAGGGCAACGGCGCGGCGCCGGACAGTGCGACTAAGGATACCGGCTTGAGACCGGATGACGAGGCTGCGTCGGCACCGGTTGCGGCCATAAGCGAAGCGGAGGCGCGTGATGAACTCGCGCGGCTCGCGGCGGCCATCGCCGTGGCCGATACCGCCTATCACGGGCATGACGCGCCCGAAATCAGCGATGCCGAATATGACGCGCTCAAGGGCCGCAATGCCGAGATCGAGGCGCGTTTTCCGGCACTGAAGCGCGCCGACAGCCCCAGCGAACGGGTTGGTGTCGCCCCGGCCGAAGGCTTTGGCAAGATCCGTCATACAAGGCGGATGCTGTCGCTTTCCAACGCTTTCGAGCCTGGCGAGGTGGCCGAATTCGACTCCCGCATCCGCCGCTATCTGGGGTTGGATGCCGATACCCCGTTGCGCTACACCGCCGAGCCGAAGATCGACGGGCTGTCGCTGTCCCTGCGCTACGAGGGCGGCAAGCTCATCCACGCCGCCACCCGCGGCGATGGCGAGACCGGCGAGGATGTCACCGCCAACGCCCGCACCATCGCCGACATCCCCCAGACCCTGCCCGATGCCCCCGCCCTGCTGGAGGTGCGCGGCGAGGTCTACATGCGCCACGCCGATTTCCAGGCGCTCAACGCCCGGGCGGCCGAAACCGGCGGCCGCACCTTCGCCAACCCGCGCAACGCCGCCGCCGGCTCGCTGCGCCAGCTGGACCCGGAAATCACCCGCCGCCGCCCGCTGGCCTTTTTCGCCTATGGCTGGGGCGCGCTCTCGGCCCCGCTGGCCGAAACGCAGATGCAGGCGCTGGAACGGCTGGCCACGCTGGGCTTCACCATCAACCCGCTGACCCGGCTGTGCGACGGCCCGGACGCCATGCTGGACCACTACCGCGATATCGAGGCCAAGCGCGCCGATCTGGGCTATGACATTGACGGCGTGGTCTACAAGGTGGACGATCTGGCGCTGCAGGAGCGGCTGGGCTTTCGGTCCACCACCCCGCGCTGGGCGCTGGCGCATAAATTCCCCGCCGAACTGGCCTGGACGGTGCTGGAAGGCATCGACATCCAGGTCGGCCGCACTGGCGCGCTGTCGCCCGTGGCGCGGCTGCGCCCGGTCAATGTCGGCGGCGTGCTGGTATCCAACGCCACCCTGCATAATGAGGACTACATCGCCGGGCGCGATTCGCGCGGCGAGCCGATCCGCGGCGGCCGCGACATCCGCATCGGTGACCGCGTGCAGGTCTACCGCGCGGGCGATGTCATCCCGAAGATCGCCGATGTGGACATCAGCGCCCGCCCGGCCGACGCGCAGCCCTACACCTTCCCCGAAACCTGCCCCGAATGCGGCTCGCCTGCCGTGCGCGAGCCCGGCGATTCGGTGCGCCGCTGCACCGGCGGGCTGATCTGCCCCGCCCAGCAGGTCGAACGGCTGAAGCACTTCGTCAGCCGCGCCGCCTTCGATATCGAGGGGCTGGGCACGAAGCAGATCGAGGCCTTCTTCGCCGACGATCAACTGCCCATCCGCCAGCCTGCCGATATCTTTGACCTCGCCAAACGCGATGCGGTGAACCTCACGAAGCTGAAGAACCGAATGGGCTGGGGCGAGACCTCGGCCGCCAACCTGTTCCGCGCCATCGACACCCGTCGCACCATCCCGCTGCACCGCTTCCTTTTCGCTCTGGGCATCCGCCATGTGGGCGAGAATGCCGCCCAGCTGCTGGCCCGCCATTTCGGCAGCTACAGCGCCCTGCACGCCTGCCTGACCGGCCCCGCCGATGCCGCGCTGGCCGAACTGACCGATATCAACGGCATCGGCCCGGTGATGGCGCAATCGCTGATCGACGCCTTCGCCAACCCGGCCGAGCGCGAAGCCATCGACGCGCTGGCTGCCCATCTGACCATCCAGGATACTGAGCGCCCGCAGACCGAGGGCAGCGCCATTGCCGGCCAGACGCTGGTCTTTACCGGCACCCTGACCCGCATGACCCGGGCCGAGGCCAAGGCGCGGGCCGAGGCGATGGGGGCGAAGGTGGCGGGCTCGGTTTCGGCGAAGACCGACCTTCTGGTGGCGGGCGAGGGGGCGGGGTCGAAAGCCACCAAGGCCGAGGCGCTGGGCGTCAAGGTCATCGACGAGGATGCCTGGCTGGCGCTGATCGGCGCATGAGCGGGCGGCCGGAAGCCCTTTTCCCGCTCTTCGCGGCGCTGGACGGGCTGCCCGGTATCGGGCCGAAGACGGCAAAGAGCCTAGGCGCGCTGGGGGTGGACCTGCCGCGCGACCTTCTGTTCCTGCTGCCCCATTCCGGCATCGACCGGCAGTTGCGCGGCTCGATCCGCGAGGTGACGCCGCCGGCCACGGCCACGGTCTGGGTCAGCATCGGCAACCACTTGCCGCCCCGCCAGAAGGGCCGGCCCTACCGCGTGCTGGTGCGCGATGCGCAGCAGGAATTCCAGCTGGTCTTCTTCCATGCCCGCGGCGACTATCTGCAGCGGCTGTTGCCCAGCGGGCAGAAGCGGCTGGCTTCCGGCAAGCTGGAGCTTTTCGACGGCGTGGCACAGATGGTTCACCCCGACCATGTCCTGCGCGAGGACGAGGCCGAGGCGCTGCCGGCATTCGAGCCGGTCTATCCGCTGACCGCCGGCGTCAGCCAGCGGTTGGTGCAGCAGGCCGTCATGGCTGCGCTGGATCTGGCCCCTGATCTGGCCGAATGGATCGACCCCGCGCTGAAGGCCCGGATGGGCTGGCCGGGGTGGCGAGAGGCTTTGCGCGCCGCCCATGCGCCGCAGTCGGCGGTCGATCTGGCACCCATCGCGCCGGCGCGGCAGCGGCTGGCCTATGACGAATTCCTGGCCCATCAACTGACGCTGGCCATCGCTCGCGCGGTGCGGCGGCGGGTGCCGGGGATGGAAACGCGCGGCGACGGGCGTCTGGTGGGACGCGTGCTGGGCGCGCTGCCCTATGCGCCCACCGGTGCGCAAACCCGCGCGATCGGCGAGATCACCGCCGACATGGCCGCGCCGCAGCGGATGAACCGGCTGCTTCAGGGCGATGTCGGCGCGGGCAAGACGCTGGTGGCGATGGCCGCGCTGCTGACGACGGTGGAGGCCGGCGGGCAAGGGGTGCTGATGGCGCCGACCGAGATTCTGGCCCGCCAGCATTTCGAGGGGCTGGCACCGATGGCCGCGCAGGCCGGGGTGCGCATCGAGATCCTGACCGGCCGCGACAAGGGGCGCGAGCGGGCGCGCAAGCTGGCCGATCTGGCGGGCGGGCTGATCGACATCCTGATCGGCACCCATGCCGTGTTCCAGCGCGATGTGGTGTTTGGCGATCTGCGGCTGGCGGTGATCGACGAACAGCACCGTTTCGGCGTGGCGCAACGGATGGCGCTGGGCGAGAAGGGCGCGCGCGCCGATGTGCTGGTGATGACCGCCGCGCCCATCCCGCGCAGCCTGGCGCTGGCGCAATACGGCGACATGGACCTGTCGCTACTGGATGAAAAGCCGCCGGGGCGGCAGCCGGTGGTGACCTCGCTGGCCGCCGCGGACCGGCTGGACGAGGTGGTGGCGCATCTGGCCCGCGCGGTGGCCGAGGGGCGTCAGGCCTATTGGGTCTGCCCGCTGGTCGAGGAGTCCGAGGCCGTCAACCTGACCGCCGCGCAGTCGCGCTTCGAGGCCTTGCGCGCGGCGCTGGGCGAAGGGGTGGTGGGGCTGGTGCACGGCCAGTTGCCGCCGGCCGAGAAGGATGCGGCCATGGCGCGTTTCGTCGCCGGCGAGACGCGCGTGCTGGTCGCCACCACGGTAATCGAGGTGGGGGTGAACGTGCCCAACGCCACGATCATGGTGATCGAGCGCGCCGAAAGCTTCGGCCTGGCGCAGTTGCATCAGCTGCGCGGGCGGGTCGGGCGCGGCGCGGGGGCCTCGACCTGTCTGCTGCTCTACGATCCGCCCCTGGGCGAGGCGGCGGCGCGGCGGCTGAAGCTGATGCGCGACACCGAGGACGGCTTCCGCATCGCCGAGGAGGATCTGGCGATGCGCGGCGCGGGCGACATGATCGGCACGGCGCAATCCGGCCTGCCGCGCTTTCGCATCGCCGACCCGGAACGCCAGGCGGCGCTGATGGCCACGGCGCAGAGCGACGCGCGCAAGCTGCTGGCCGATGACCCGACGCTGGAAACCCCGCGCGGACAGGCGGCACGCGGGCTGCTCTGGCTGACCGGGCAGGATCAGGCGATCCGGCTGATGCGGGTGGGTTGACTCCTTTCGTTCCGGTTTGTTCTCATAAAGTTCTTGTCATTCCGGCCAATTTATGTGAACAAAGAGTTAACACGGAATCACCCCTGAAGGAGGCTCCCATGCATCATCTGACCCGCCTGATCAGTCGTTCGCGCAGCGGCGCGCGTCTGGAAAGCGACGCCGGAACGGATGGCGCCCTGGCCGATGCGTTGGGGGCCGCGGCGTTGTTCGTGCTGCTGTTTGCGGCGCTGCATCTGCCGTCTGTCACCTGATTTCTGCCTGCCCGCGGTCTGGCGCGGCGCCACCCTGTCCCGGTGCCGCCTGCCTTATGGTCTGACCAGACACGCAACTGGCCGCCGCACCCGGTGCGGCGGTCTTTTTTCTATCTGTATATCGGTCAGGTGGTGACGGTATCCGCAGTCTGCGCCGCCTCGGCTGCGGCCTGAACGGCCAGAAGGATCGACATGTGGCGGTTGCGGAAATCGCGGGCGGGGATCAGCACCTCGAACCCCTCGAAGGGCGGCTGCGGCACCGGACCGCCGGATTTCAGCATTGCCTCCAGCTCGCGCGCGGCGGTCTCCAGTTCCCCGGCCGTGCGCCCGATCACCGCCCCGCCGACCACCGCCGCCGCTGCCTGGCCCAGTGCGCAGGCCTTCACATCCTGCCCGAAACGCGTCACGCGCCCGTTGGTCATGTCCAGATCGACGGTCACGGTGGACCCACACAGCGGCGAGCGTTTGCGCACGCTGGCCTGCGGTGCGTCCAGCCGGCCCAGATGGGGGATATCCGCCGCCAGCGCCAGGATGCGGGCGGAATAGAGCTTGATCAGGTCTGATGTTTCGGACAAGAACGGCGCTCCCCTTTCGACAGACAGGATATAGATCATGGGTTTCGATCCGCAATCCCTGCGCTATGACGCGAACGGGTTGATCCCGGTGATCGCGCAGGATCAGGCGACGGGCGATGTGCTGATGGTGGCCTGGATGAATGCCGAGGCCGTGGCGCGCACGCTGGAGACAGGGCGGGTGACCTATTGGTCGCGCTCGCGCCAGGCGTTCTGGGTGAAGGGCGAGACATCGGGGCATGTGCAGCATCTGGTGGATTTCCGGGTCGATTGCGACCGCGATTGCCTGCTCTTGATGGTCCGGCAGCAGGGGCCGGCTTGCCATACCAACCGGCGGAGTTGTTTCTACACCGCGGTGCGCGACGGAGCCGAGGTGGAGTTGTTGAAGCCCGAGGCGTAGGGGGGCGCTGCCCCCCGTCGGCTGCGCCGACTCCCCCCGGCGTATTTGGGGCAAGATGAAGGGGTCAGAGCCCCAGCAGGCGGCGCATGGCGGCGGGGCTCAGGCCCTCGGCGCGGTATTTTGACAAGGCGCGGGCGTCGTCGCGTTTGGCAAGGCGCTTGCCGGTGTCGTCGCGGATCAGGCGGTGGTGGTGGTAGGCCGGGTGGTGCAGGTCCAGCAGGCGTTGCAGCAGGATATGGATGGGGGTGGCCTCATAGAGGTCGGCGCCGCGGGTGACGAGGGTGACGCCCTGGGCGGCGTCGTCGAGCACCACCGCGAGGTGATAGGACGTGCCGATATCGCGGCGCGCCAGCACGATGTCGCCGACATGGGTGAGCAGGTGGTCGGGGTCGATGCTGTGCCGGCCGGGGTGCAGGGGGCCGGTTTCGGTAATGACGAGCGGTGCGGTCAGGTGGGCCAGGGCGGCCGCCATGTTCAGGCGGATGGCGGCGCCCCGGGATGGATGGCCGGCGTGGCGGCAGGTGCCAGGGTAGACGGGGCCGTCGGGGCCGATGGGCGTGGCGCCTTCCTGCGGGGCGGAGAGGGCGGCGCGGATGTCGGCGCGGGTGCAGGTGCAGGCATAGGTCTGGCCCATGGCGGTCAGTCTTTCCAGCGCGGCCTGATAGGCGGGCAGGCGGTTGGACTGGCGCATCGCGGGTTCCGGCCAGGAAAGACCGAGCCATTGCAGGTCATCCTTGAGGCCAGTCTCGTATTCCGGGCGGCAGCGGGGTTGGTCGATATCCTCGATCCGCAGCAGGAATTCCCCGCCCTCGGCCCGGGCGATGTCCCAGGCGGTGAGGGCCGAGAACGCATGGCCCAGGTGCAGCGGCCCGGTGGGCGAGGGGGCGAAGCGGGTGATCAGCCCAGCCATGCCGTGAAGGCAGCCTTTGCGCGGTCGGTATAGGCGCGGTAGCGGTCCTTTCGCCCGCGCCGGCCACCCCGCGCGTCGATTGGCGGAAAGAGGCCGAAATTCACGTTCATCGGCTGGAAGGTCTTCGCCTCGGCATCGCCGGTGATATGGGCAATCAGCGCGCCCATGGCGGTGTCGCGCGGGGGCGGGGCGGCGGGCAGGCCCAGGATTTCGGCCGCTGCCAGCCGTCCGGCGACGAGGCCCATGGCGGCGGATTCGACATAGCCCTCTACCCCGGTGATCTGGCCGGCGAAGCGGATATGGGGGCGCGAGCGCAGGCGCATCTGCCCGTCCAGCAGCGTCGGCGAATTGATGAAGGTGTTGCGGTGGATGCCGCCCAGACGCGCGAAGGCGGCGTTTTCCAGCCCGGGGATCTGGCGGAAAACCTGGGTCTGGGCACCGTATTTCATCTTCGTCTGGAAGCCCACGATGTTGTAGAGCGTGCCCAGCGCGTTGTCGCGCCGCAGTTGCACCACGGCATGGGGTTTCACATCCGGCCGGTGGGGGTTGGTCAGGCCCACGGGTTTCATCGGCCCGTGGCGCAGGGTCTCGCGGCCGCGTTCGGCCATCACCTCGATGGGCAGGCAGCCGTCGAAATAGCCCGCCGTCTCGCCTTCCTTGAACGCCGTCTTCTCGGCCGTCAGCAGCGCGTCGATGAAGTCTTCGTATTGGGCACGGTCCATGGGGCAGTTGAGATAGGCGGTGCGTTCTTCTTCCGTCTCGCCCTTGTCGTATCGGGACTGGAACCAGGCCTTGCTCAGGTCGATCGAATCGAAATGCACGATGGGGGCGATGGCGTCGAAGAAGGCCAGCGCCTCGGCCCCGGTTTCGGCCCGGATCACCTGCGCGAGCGCGTCCGAGGTCAGGGGGCCGGTGGCGATGATCCAGTGCCCGCTGTCAGGCAGGGCGGTGATTTCGCCGGGCTCAGAGCGGATCAGCGGGTGGGCGCGAAGGCGGTCGGTGACACCGGCCGAGAAGGCATCGCGGTCCACGGCCAGGGCGCCGCCGGCGGGCAGTTTGTGGGTGTCGGCCATGGCGATCAGCAACCCGCCGGCCGCGCGCATTTCCCAGTGCAGCAGGCCCACGGCGTTCTGTTCGTCATCATCCGAGCGGAAGGAGTTGGAGCAGACCATCTCGGCGAAATCGCCGGTGCGATGGGCGAAGGTGCCGGTCTGGGGGCGCATTTCGTGCAGGACGACGGGCACGCCCATCTGGGCGGCTTGCCAGGCGGCCTCGGACCCGGCCATGCCGCCGCCGATGATGTGAAGTTCAGGCGTGGTGCTCATGGCGCCGATGTAGCGGCGGGGCAGGCGGAAGGGAAGGGGGCGGCGGGTGGCGCCGCCCCCGATTGCCCGGATCAGGCGGGCAGGGGCTGGGCACGGCCCAGCTTGCCGTCCACCGACCAGGCGCCGGGGCCGGTGACGGCGAGGGCCAGGTAGCCACCGGCCAGGCCGAGGTTTTTCAGCAATTGCGTCATCTGCATCTGATCGGCCGGGTCGAAGTGGTAAAGCAGGCCGGAAGCCACGCAGAATGCGCCCAGCGCCAGCGCGACCAGGCGGGTCTGCAGGCCGACCAGCAGCGCGATGCCGGCGAGGATTTCGAACAGCACCACCGGCCAGGCGAGGAAGGCAGGAATGCCGCCGGTGGCCATGAAGGCGCCGAAGCCCTGGACATCGGCCAGTTTGCCGGTGCCGGCGATGATGAACAGCAGTGCCAGCAGAATGCGGGCGGCAAGAAGGGCGGGATTGGTCATTGCAGTCTCCATGCGGTAGCGCCGTGGCGGCGCGGGTGCAGGAGAGATAGAGGGCGGCGTCGATCCTGCCGATTGGGGAAAGCCCAACAGCTACCGTGCGGGAATGAACAGGAAGCCGATCAGACCAGCGTCAGCCGTTCCACCCGCTCCGGATCCGGGAAGGGCCGGTAGAGGGCGTAGCGGACGCGGGCGACATGCTGGTTCATCCGGTCATAAAGCTGGCGCGCCGCGTCGTCGGCGCGGCCGAGGAAGTGGAAGGCGGCGTCCAGTTGCGCCAGGTCGCGCACATGGATTTCCAGCAGGAAATCGCCGAAATCGTCACCGGCCAGGTTCAGCTTTCGCCGCATCAGCCGCCAGTCACCAATGCAGCCGTCATCGCGCAGCAGCACAAGCCAGGCATCCAGCGCCGCCGCAAAGGCCAGCGCGCGGGCGTCGGATTTCAGGTCGATCATGCACAGGTAGCTGGTCATGCGGGCATCCATCTGGCGATGGTGCATCAGACCATGCGAGCGTGAAGAAAGCCTCAACGTCGGCCAGGACAGCCGCCTCTGTCAGTCGTCCTTGCGGCTGTCCAGCCGCGCCTCGATCCGGCTCAGGCTGGCGGCGATCGCCTCCAGCGCCGCCACCCGGCGGGTGTCATTGGCGATCATCTGGCGCTGGTTCGCCTCGATCATCTCGTTCGTCTGCACGATACGGTCGTTATCGGCCATCACCTTGCGCCCGCGCAGGAACAGGACGGGGAATGCCAGGATGAACAGGACGGCCACCACGCTGGTCGTGTAGAGGAAGAAATCCTCCATGCTCATGGGCGGTCGCGCGCTTCCAGTGTCTCGGCGATGCGTTCGAGCGCCCTTGTCTGACGATCGACCGCGGCGCGGGTGGCTTCCTGCGATTCGGTCAGTTTGCGTGTCTCAGCCACATGCTCGGCCACGTATTTTCTATAGTGGCGCATGTAGAGCCATGAAATCAGCCACATACCGCCCAGCAGCAGGCCCAGAAAGATCAGACTGCCCAGAATTCGCTGCTCATTCCGGGCCGCCCTCTTCGCCTGATGCGGGGCCTTCCGCCGGGGCCTCGGTTTCGCCCTGTTCGGCCACGCGGGCGACCGAGACGACCTCTTCGCCACCCGTGGTGTTGAACACCCGCACCCCGCCGGCAGAGCGGGAGCGGAAGCTAATCTGCTCCACGGGCACCCGGATCGATTGGCCGGTAGAGGTGGCGAGCATGATCTGATCGCCCATATCCACCGGGAAAGAGGCCACCAGCGGGCCGCCGCGCATGGCCTTGTCCATGGCCATCACCCCCTGCCCGCCGCGCCCGCGCACCGGGTAGCCGTGGCTGGACGAAAGCTTGCCCGCTCCCTTTGCGGTGACGGTGAGGATCAGATCCTCGGCCGCCGACATCTCGGCATAGCGCTCGGGGCTCAACTGGCCGGCGTCGGCGGCTTCTTCCTCGTCGCTTTCCGCCTCCTCGGGCGCGCCGGCCATCAGGCGGCGCTGCTTCAGATAGGCGGCGCGCTCTTCAGGGCTCGCCTCGAAATGGCGGATCACGGCCATGCTGACCACGCGGTCGCCCGCCGCCAGCCGGATGCCGCGCACGCCGGTCGAATCGCGGCCCTTGAAGACGCGCACATCGGTGGTGGGGAAGCGGATTGCCCGGCCCAGCGCGGTGACCAGCATCACGTCATCGCCTTCGTCGCAGATGCGCGCGTTGACCAGGCTCACCCCTTCCGGCAGGCGCATGGCGATCTTGCCGTTGCGCATGACATTGGTGAAATCCGACAGCCGGTTGCGCCGCACATCGCCTTGCGAGGTGGCGAAGACGATCTGCAGGTTGTCCCAGTCCTCTTCAGGCGCATCGACCGGCATCAGCGCGGCGATGGAGACGCCGGCCGGGATCGGCAGGATGTTGACCACCGCCTTGCCGCGCGTCGCGCGCCCACCCAGCGGCAGGCGCCAGCACTTCAGCTTGTAGACCATCCCGTCGGTGGTGAAGAACAGAAGGTTCGCATGGGTATTGGCCACGAACAGCGTGGTCACCACATCGTCTTCCTTCATGCTCATCGACGAGAGGCCCTTGCCGCCCCGGCGCTGGGCGCGGAATTCGGCCAAGGGCGTGCGCTTGATGTAGCCGCCAGAGGTGATGGTCACCACCATCTCCTCGCGCTCGATCAGATCCTCGTCGTCCAGATCGCCGGCCCAATCGACGATCTCGGTCCGGCGCGGCACGGCGAAAGCTTCACCTACCTCGTCCAGCTCGGCGGTGATGATGGCCATGATCCGGGCGCGGGACCGCAGGATATCCAGATAGTCCTTGATCTTGGCGGCGAGCGATTCCAGCTCGTCCGTCACCTCCTTCACCCCCATCGCGGTCAGGCGCTGCAGGCGCAGGTCCAGGATGGCGCGGGCCTGAACCTCGGACAGGTTGTAGGTGCCGTCATCGTTCATCGTGTGGCTGGGGTCGTCGATCAGCCGGATATAGGGGGCGATATCCTCGGCCGGCCAGCGCCGTTCCATCAGCCGTGCGCGCGCCTCTGCCGGATCGGCCGAGGCGCGGATGGTCGCCACCACCTCGTCCACATTCGACACCGCCACGGCCAGACCGCAGAGCACATGGCTGCGCTCTCGCGCGCGCGTCAACTCATGGGCGGTGCGGCGGGTGACCACCTCCTCGCGGAAACCGATGAAGGCGGTCAGGAAGTCGCGCAGGCTCAGTTGCTCCGGCCGCCCGCCGTTCAGCGCCAGCATGTTGCAGCCAAACGAAGTCTGCATCGGCGTGAAACGGAACAGCTGGTTGAGCACCACATCGGGCGTGGCGTCGCGCTTCAGTTCGATCACCACGCGCACGCCGACGCGGTCGGATTCGTCGGCGACATGGGCGATGCCCTCGATCTTCTTTTCGCGCACCGCCTCGGCGATGCGTTCCACCATGGCGGATTTGTTCACCTGATAGGGGATCTCGTCCACGATGATGGCGAAACGGTCCTTGCGCGTCTCTTCCACGTGGGTGCGCGCCCGGATGATGACCGAGCCGCGGCCCTGCGTATAGGCCTTGCGCGCGCCGGACCGGCCCAGGATCAGCCCGCCGGTGGGGAAATCCGGGGCGGCGACGTAGTCCATCAACTCGTCGGCGCTAAGGTCCGGGTTTTCGATCAGCGCCTTGGTGGCCGCGATCACCTCGCCCAGGCTATGCGGCGGGATGTTGGTGGCCATGCCCACGGCGATACCGCCCGCGCCATTGACCAGCATGTTGGGAAAGCGCGCGGGCAGGACCGTGGGTTCGCGGTCGCGGCCGTCGTAATTATCCTGGAAATCGACCGTGTCCTTGTCGATATCGGCAAGCAGGAAGGCGGCGGGCTTGTCCATCCGCACTTCCGTATAGCGCATCGCCGCCGCGCCATCGCCATCCATGGACCCGAAATTGCCCTGCCCGTCGAGCAGTTTCAGCGACATGGAAAACGGCTGCGCCATGCGCACCAGCGCGTCATAGATCGCGCTGTCGCCATGGGGGTGATACTTGCCCATCGTGTCGCCCACCGCGCGGGCGGATTTGCGATAGGGCTTGTCATGGGTGTTGCCGGCCTCGTGCATCGCATAGAGGATGCGGCGGTGCACCGGTTTCAGCCCGTCGCGCAGGTCCGGGATGGCGCGGCTGACGATCACGCTCATGGCGTAATCGAGATAGGAGGCGCGCATTTCCTCGACGATCGATACTGCGGGCAGGCCGGAGGGGGGCTGGCCGGGGGGTGTGTCGTCGTTTTCGGGGGTGTCGGGCGTGTCGCTCACCAGGGCCTCTTTCGGGCTGAGGGTCCACAATATCTTGTTGGCAGCCTTATAGCCGAACGCCAGCCCGGGGTGCAATGGCGCCAGCACGCGCGGGCTTGATATGGATCATATGGACAGCGCCCCGCGGGCGGTTAGAGTGGGGCCCAACGCAGGAGGAAGCACCCATGTATCGCAACATTCTAGTCCCCATCGCCTATGAACGCGGCCATGACGCCAAGGCCGAGTTGAACGCGGCGCGCCAGCTGGCCTCGCCCGGCGCGAAGATCACGCTGCTGCATGTGATGGATCCGGTGCCGTTCTTTGCTGTGGACTACATGCCGGAGGGGTATCGCGACGATCTGGTGCAGGCGATCCGCGCCGATCTGCAGCGCCAGGCCGATACGCTGCAGAATGGCGAGGTGGCGGTGGTCGAAGGCGACCCGGCGCGCGAGATCCAGCAATGGGCCGATGGGCATGGGGTGGATTGCATCGTGCTGGCCACGCATCGGTCGGATACCAGCCTTTACGGGTCGACCGCCGCGCGGGTGGTGCGCTATGCGCATTGCACGGTGCATCTGCTGCGCTGATCGCTTGCCGGCGGGCCGGGGCAGGGGGCTGCCGCCCCCTCTGGCCTTCGGCCATTCACCCCCGCGAGTATTTGAGGCAATATGGAGGGGTGAGGGTGTGAAGGAGACGGGCGTGAACCAGGAGCGTGTGATCGACGGGCCAGGCGAGATTCTGGCCGAGATACGCTTGCCCACGCGTGAGGTGCGCGACGATATTCCGTTCTTCACCAAGGTGCTGGGCATGCGGCTGGAGATGATCTTTCCTGCCGATGACCCGCGCGTGGCGGTGTTTTCGGGCCACGGCGTGCGGCTGCGGGTGGAGAAGGGCGCGGCCGAGCCGCCGGGCACGCTGCGGCTGATGGTGGAAAACCCCGAGGCGCTGGCCCAGGGCGGGCATGCGCTGGTTGCGCCGAACGGCACGCGGATCGAGGTGGAGGCGCTGCACCCGCCCCTGGTGATGCCCGAGACGGCGCATGAATTCGCCGTGCGGCGGCTGGCCGATGGCGCGCCCTGGGTGATTGGCCGGGCGGGGATGCATTACCGGGATCTGGTGCCTTCGCGCCTGGGGGGGTCGATGATTGCCAGTCATATCCGCATCCCCGATGGCGGGCCGGTGCCGGACATGGTGCATTACCACACCGTCGGGTTTCAGCTGATCTTCTGTTACCGGGGCTGGGTGGATCTGGTCTATGAGGATCAGGGCGAGCCCTTCCGCCTGCATGCCGGCAATTGCGTGATCCAGCCGCCGGAGATACGGCACCGGGTGCTTTATGCCTCGGACAATATCGAGGTGATCGAGATCGGCGTGCCGGCCGAGCATGTCACCACCATCGACCACGCCATGACCCTGCCCAACGGCCCGGCGAACCCCGAGCGGCGCTTTCAGGGTCAGCGCTTCGTGCATCACCAGGCCGAGGAGGCCGTCTGGCAGCCCTTCCGCATGCCAGGTTTCATCAGCCGCGACACCACCATTGGCGAGAATACGCAGGGCGTGGCCGGGGTGCATGTGGTGCGGCGCGGCGAGGGGGTGGTGCCGAGGGTGCGGCACCAGGGCGACATCCTGTTTACCTTTGTCATGGAGGGCAGGATGCGGCTGGAGGTCGAGGGCGAAGCGCCGGTCGATCTGGGCCCGGGCGATGCCTTCACCATCCCGCCCGGGATGGCGGTGCGCTATGCCGATCCCAGCGCCGATATCGAATTGCTGGAGGTGGCGCTGCCGGCCGGGTTCGATACCGAGGTGCTGGAGGGGTAGGGCGATCAGCTTCGGCGGTGGGTGGCTGCCGTGCGCGCCACCTCTTCATAGATGCCGGATAGCAGGTTCAGCGTGCGCGTGGCCTCGCCCAGCCGGTCGGCGAAGCCCGGCAGGGCCTCGATCGCCTCGATCAGCAGGCGCCGGCGCAGGGCGCCGAAATCGTCGGTCACGCGGCGCCCCTCTTCGGTCACCCGGTAGGTGACGCCGGACCGGCCGGACCCCTCGCGCAGCACCAGCCCGGCGCCGATCAGCTTTCGCAGCGAATACTGGATGTTCGGCACATCGTCGCGGTTGGTCAGCCGCGCCAGATCCTTGATCGTCTTCGGCCGCTCGTTCATCCGGATGATGTGCAACAGCGCATTCTCCGGCCCCTGCGCCGCCAGATCGCAGACCGAGCCCAGGCATTCCGATTGCCAGCGGCCGAATCCCTCGAAGCAGCGCATCAGGGCGAATTCCAGTTCGGTGAAGTCCACCTCGGTCTCGCTTTGCGCCAGATGCCAGTGGTAGTCGATGGCGGCCGGCTTGCCAGCCTGCTGATTTTCCGTGGCTTTTTCGCTCATCATCCGCTCCCCTTCGGCCCGCGCAGCATCGCGCGACAAAGATGTTGACGCAATGCAATTTTTCGATAGACTTTCAAACATAAAATACCATTTACAATCCGTCAGGGAGTACTGACCATGTTTGACGCACCGATGCTGTCGGGCGACCGGTTCCGGCTGGGCACGTTCTCGACCAACTGTTCCTCCGGCATGACCGTCACCAAGGCGCCCGAGCGCTGGGTGAACAGCTGGGAGAACAACCTGAAGCTGGCGCATATGCTGGACGAGGCCGGCATCGACTTCATGCTGCCCATTGCGCGCTGGATCGGCTATGGCGGCGAGACCGACTTTCACGGTGGCGTGCTGGAGACGATGACCTGGGCGGCGGGGCTTCTGGCCTCGACGAAGAACCTGACGGTCTTTGCCACCATCCACACGGCGGCCAATCACCCGGTGGTGGTGGCCAAACAGATCGCCACCATCGACCAGATCGGCGGCGGCCGGGCGGGGCTGAACATCGTCGCCGGCTGGAACAAGCCGGAATACGAGGCGCTGGGCCTGTCGCTGCCCGACGACCATGAGACCCGCTATGGGTACGCGCAGGAATGGTATGATCTGGTCAGCAAGCTGTGGGCATCGAAGCAGCATTTCGACTGGGATGGCCAGTATTTCAAGGCCAAGCATGTGAAGGGCGACCCCTGGCCGGTGCGCGGGGGCGTGCCGATCATCAATGCCGCGGGCTCGCCGCAGGGGCGGGAATTCGCCACGAAGAACGCCAATTTCCTGTTCACCCCGGCGATCGACCTGGACCGGTCGAAGACCGAGATTGCGGAACTGAAGCAACAGGCCGCCGACAAGGGGCGCGCGGTCAATGTGCTGACCTTCGCCCATGTCGTCTGCCGGCCGACCGAGGCCGAGGCGCAGGCGGCGGTGGATTACTTCGTGCATCAGAACCAGGATACCTACGCGGTGGAAAACCTGGTGCGGCTGCAGTTTGCCCATGCCCACAGCTTCCCGCATGACCTGCTGGCGCAGATCAAGCATCTGATGGCGCAGGGCCATGGCGGCTATCCGCTCATCGGCACGCCGCAGCAGGTGGCCGATGGCATCATCCGGCTGCACAACACCGGCTTTGCGGGCACCACGCTCAGCTTCTTCGACTATGCCGAAGAGTTCCCCTATTTCCGCGACACCGTGCTGCCCTTGCTGAAGGAAGCCGGCATCCGCTGAACGGCGGTTGCCATTCTTGCGAAGCCTCGCGGCCTGGCGCAGGACGGCCCTTCGAAGGACCGTCCCACGCGCGTTCCAACGCGCGTTTTGCCGGCGCGAACCGGCGGCCCGACTCGGGTGCAGCCCGTTCAGACCGGCAGCACTCCCGCCGCGCGCCATTCGTCCACCACGGCCAGCGCGGCGTCGGTGAAGGCCGGGTCGTTGATATGGGCGTCAAGCTCCACCAGCCGGACGTTTTCGGGGCAGGCGCGGCGCATTTCGTCGCAGAAGGCCGCCAGCCCCTCGGGGTCGGACAGCGGCCCGCCCGGGCGGTCCCATTCGTTGCCGCCCTGGCTGGGCATCAGGAACATCGCCGGCCCCCGCGCGCCGGCCAGCCGCTCGCAGATCACCCGCGCCATCTGGCGCCGTTCGTCCGGCGTCATGATGACCGAGGTCAGAAGCCGGTTATGCGCATGCGCCGGGCGGTCTTGCAGCTGCGCGGGCAGCGGCTGCCAGCCCACCAGATCGACCAGATCGTAGCAGCCCATCGAGACGATCTGCGGCACGCCCGCGCGGCCGGCGGCCGTCATCCGGTCCGGCCCGGCGCTGATGGCCGAGCCGTGCAGATGGTTGCCGACCTCCTGCGGGGCGAAATCCATCACCGCGGCAAAGGCGCCTTCGGCCGCCAGCGCCTCGAAGGCGCGGCCGCCCATGCCGGTGGCGTGAAAGACCGCGACTTCGTAGCCGCGTTCTTCCAGTGCCGGTTTCAGCGCGACCATGTAGCGCAGCACGGTCTTGCCGAAGCTGGTCATGCCGATCATCGGCCTGTCACGGCGGGGCTTTTCCACCGCCCGCGCCGCGCCCAGCACGGCGCCGGCGGCCTGGCTGAGCGCCGCGCGGCAGACCGAGTTCAGGCCGTAAAGCCCGCCCGACCACAGGATCATCTGGATATCCGGCGCCAGCCTCTCGGGCGGGATCATGGGCGAAAAGCTGACGGTGGAGACCACGTATTTCGGCACCCCCAGCGGCAGCGCGGCGCACAGATCCAGCGCCAGATCGGTGCCCATGGTGCCGCCCAGCACGATGGCGCCGTCGATGCGCTTCTCGGCGTGCAGTTTCGCCGCCACCGCCGCCGCGCCACGGGCCATGATCTGCATCGCCTCGTTTTCATCCTCGGAGGCGATAGCGGCTTCGATGCTGGACCCGCCGGCCTCGGCGACCTGATGCTTCGTGACATCCACCGGCAACGAGGGCTCGCCCAGTACCGAGACATCCATGCTGAGGACGCCGCCGCCCTGGCTGCGGATGACCTGCTGGATCAGGTTCAACTCGTCGTTCTTGGTGTCCCAGGTGCCGGCGACAAGGATGGTGCGGTCGGTCATAGCTGTATCCATGCGGTTTTCAGGTTCACGAATTTGTCCAGTGCATGCAGGGATTTGTCATGCCCGTTGCCGGATTGCTTGTGCCCGCCAAGGGGGACGGTGGAATCGGCGCCGCCATAGGTGTTGACATGCACCACGCCGGCCTCGATCGCGCCGATCATGCGATGCGCGCGGCTCAGGTTGCCGGTCCAGACTGCCGCCGCCAGGCCGTAATCGGTGCCGTTGGCCAGTGCGACCGCCTCTTCCTCGGTGTCGAATGGCGTGACCGCCAGCACCGGGCCAAACACCTCTTCCCGCGCCAGCCGGTGGTCGGGGGCGACGCCGTCGAAGACAGTGGGCGCGAAGTAGCTGCCACCGGTCTCGGTCAGGATGCGGCTGCCGCCGGTGACAAGGCGTGCGCCCTCCTGCGCGGCGGTCTCGACGAAGCCCTGCACGCGGGCCAGTTGTGCTTCGGACGCTATCGCGCCGGCCTGGGTCTCGGGGTCCAGCGGGTTGCCCACGCGCATGCCCTGCGCGGCCTCGGCCATGAGGGCGGTGAGTTCCTCATGCACGCTGCGCTCCACCAGCAGGCGCGAGCCTGCCACGCAGACCTGCCCCGAGTTGCGGAAGATGCCCGCCGCGCTGACCTTTGCCGCCTGTGCCAGGTCCGGCGCATCGGCGAAGACCACATTGGGCGACTTGCCGCCCAGTTCCAGATAGACGCGCTTCAGGTTGGATCGCGCCAAATATTCCAGCAGTCGCCGCCCCACCCCGCCCGAGCCGGTGAAGACCAGCACATCGACGCCGCCGTGCAGCCCCAGCGCCTGCCCGGCCACCGCTCCCTGCCCGGTGACCACGTTCAGCACGCCTTCGGGCAGGCCGCACTCGGCGCAGATTTCGGCGAGCTTCAGCAGGGTCAGGCTGGCCACCTCGGAGGGTTTCAGGACCACCGAATTGCCCGCCGCGAGCGCCGGGGCGATCTTCCAGGCGCCGATCATCAAGGGGAAGTTCCAGGGCACGATGACGCCAACCACGCCCACGGGTTCCCGATGCACCAGCCCCAGTGTGCCGGGCGCGGTGGGGGCGATCTCGCCCGCCACCTTGTCTATGGCCTCGGCGTAATATCGGAAGGTGCCGGCGGCGCTGCCCGGTTCCGCCTTCAGCGCCATGGCGATCTCGGTGCCGTTGTCGCGTACGCCCAGAACGGCGAGTTCCAGCGCCCGGGCCTCGATGGCATCGGCGATGCGGTGCATGACGCGCTTGCGCTCGGCTGGCGCGGCGCGGGACCAGCGACCGCCGGCGAAGGCCGCGCGCGCGGTTTGCACGGCACGGTCAACATCGGCCTCGGTGGCATCGGCAATCGTGGTCAGGTCGCGCCCGTCGATGGGCGAGGTGACGGGCATTGCAGCGGCGCCATCCTGCCAGCGGCCACCGATGAACAGCCGCTGCGGCGGCACGGCCTCGGCGGCCAGCGCGTCAATGCGGACCCTGTCCATGATGTCTTCCTTTCCATTTGTTCCTGCGGCGCCAAGTGAGCGAGGCCTGAGCGAGCGCGGTTAGAGCCACAATCCTGCCCGCGTCGGTCTTCTGGAGGATCGACCTGCAGGACGAGCGCGACAATGGCAATGCGTTGGGCATGCAGACCTCAGCCTCGGGTTCTGGCGGGAACCAAGGCTTTTCAAATAAAAGCCTTGCAAGGGTTTTTCTGAAAAACCCTTGTTTCGCCCGGTGACAGGGCAATGCGCCGGGACGATGGTGTGGCAAGAAGCAAACCCCCATGCTGAACAATGGTCGGTTCATTATTTACACCAATGTTTCAAAAATATCTTGCGTCGGCAGAAGGATTCGGTCAAGCTCTATTCTTGCAGTTGCAACAGATGATTTCGCGGCAAGCAGGCGATACCGTGCGAACAGTCGAGAAAGCTCTGAAGTTGTTGGAACTCTTTGACGAGGCTCACCCCTCTTTTGGGCTGAGCGCGCTGGCGCGTCGTGCCGATATCGACAAGGCGACGGTGTTGCGGATGTTGCAGGATATGGCCGCCGCCGGTCTGGTCGAGCAGGATCCGGCAAGCCGGAACTGGCGGCTGGGCGCGGGGATCCTGCGGCTGGCGCGGCTACGCGAGGCCGCCTTTCCGGCAACCGGCGCACTGAACCCCATCCTGGCCCGCCTGGCGCAGGAAACCGGCGAGACCGCGCATGCCAGCCTGCGGGCGGGCGCCGACCTGGGCACGGTGGGCGTGGTGGAAAGCACCCGCTCGAATCGCGTCTATATCGAGCCCGGGCTGATTCTGCCGCTGCATGCCACGGCCTCGGGCCTGGCTTATACCGCCTTCGCCCGGCCCGACGTGCCCGCCGAGGTGCTGGCCCGGCCGCTGGCCGCCCATACCGCCGCCACGCCCACCGATCCCGCCACGCTGGCTGCCCGGCTGGAAATGGTCCGCGCCAGCGGCTACGCTTGCGCCGATCAGACCTATGATGCCGATGTCCACGGTCTTGCCATGCCGCTTTTCGGGCCCGACGGCTTTGCAATCGGGGCTCTTGCCGTCGCCACCCCTGCCACCCGCCTGACCGCTGACCTGCGCCGCCTTATCCTGTCGGCACTCGCCGATGCCGCGCGCAAGGCGACGCTGGGCATGGGCGGGCGCATCCCCGATCATCACCGCATCGCCGCCTGAACCCGCCGCCTGAAACCGGTGCGCCCGAACCACGCGAAAGGACCACCCCATGCCCCGTGACGAGAACTTCCTGAAAGCCAACAACGCCCGCAGCCTGTGGCACCCGATGGCCGCGCCCGGCGACATGCAGGCCAATCCGCCGACCATCATCACCGGCGCCGAGGGTGTGCATATCACCGATATCGACGGGCACCGTGTCGTCGATGCCGTGGGCGGGTTGTGGAATGTCAACCTGGGCTTTTCCTGCGAGCCGGTGAAAGCCGCCATCGCCGCGCAGCTGGACCGGCTGCCCTATTATTCCACCTTTCGCGGCACCACTAACGACGCGGTGATCGAACTGGCCGAGGACCTGCGCGCCTTTTTCGAGCCCGACGGGCTGACCCGCGCCTTCTTCACCTCCGGCGGGTCGGACAGTGTGGAAACCGCGCTGCGGCTCGCGCGCCAGTATCACAAGATCCGGGGCGAGGCCGGGCGGGTGAAATACCTGAGCCTGAAGAAGGGCTATCACGGCACGCATTTCGGCGGCGCCTCGGTCAATGGCAACGCCAATTTCCGCTCGGCCTATGAGCCGCTGCTGGCCGGTTGCCATCACATTCCCGCACCCTGGACGTATCGCAACCCGTTCAATGAGAGCGACCCGGCGCAGGTGGCGCAGCTTTGCCTGGCGGCGCTGGAAGACGAGATCGCCTTTCAGGGCGCGGGCTCCATCGCGGCCTTCATCATGGAGCCGGTGCTGGGCGCGGGCGGCGTGATCGTGCCGCATGAGAGCTTCATGCCCGGCGTGGCCGAGATCTGCCGCAAGCATGGCATCCTGCTGATCGCCGATGAGGTGATCACCGGGTTCGGGCGCACCGGGGCCTGGTCCGGCAGCCGGCTTTGGGGGGTGCAGCCTGACCTGATGTGCACGGCCAAGGCGATCACCAATGGCTATTTCCCTTTCGGTGCGGTGATGATCGCCGAGGGCGTGGCCGAGGCCTTCGAGAGCGACGAGACCGGCCGCGCGGCGATCGGGCATGGCTATACCTATTCCGGCCATCCGGTGGGCGCGGCGGCGGCCATCGCCTGTCTGGCCGAGACGAAGCGGCTGGAGGTGGCGGCGAATGCGGCGGCGCGGGGGGCAGAACTCTTCGCCGGATTGCAGGCGCTGGCGGAGCGGCATGCGGTGATCGGCGATGTGCGCGGCGGGTGCGGGTTGATGTGCGCGCTGGAACTGGTGTCGGACCGAGACACAAAGGCTGCGCCGCCAAAGGAGATGCCGGGGCGAGTGCATCAGGTGGCCTATGAGAATGGCGCGATGGTTCGGGTATCCGGCCCGAACATCATCATGTCGCCGCCCCTGATCCTGACCTCGGGCGATGTGCAGACGATCCTGGGAGCGCTTGAGGCCGGTTTCGCGGCGCTTTGAGCGGGTTCCCAGGCGCTTTCCCGGCAGGCCGATGAGCCGGGCAGGCGGGGGCTCCCGCGCGGCGGGCCCGGATCAAGAAATCCGGTCCCGCCGCTTGGGCCGGGCGCCGCAGCCTGCGGCTGTGGCGCGGCCGTGCGGGGTGGCGGGCGTTGCGCCTGCGCCCCGGGGCGTTATGCTGCGCCGCGAGCGAGGGGACGGAAGGAGGCCGGCATGGCACTGTCGCACAGGATGCAGGTGATCGAGATCAGCCAGCCCGGCGGGCCCGAGGTGCTGGTGCCGGCCGAGCGGGCGGTGCCGGTGCCGCGCGCGGGCGAGATCGTCATCCGCGTCGCCTGGGCCGGGGTGAACCGCCCCGACGCCCTGCAGCGCGCCGGCAATTACGCGCCGCCGCCCGGCGCCTCGGACCTGCCGGGGCTGGAGGTTTCGGGCCATGTCGCCGCCGTCGGCCCCGGCGTGACCCGCTGGCGCGAGGGCGACGCGGTCTGCGCCCTGACCCCGGGCGGAGGCTATGCCGAATATGTGGCGACGCCCGCTGCCCATGCCCTGCCGGTGCCGCAGGGGCTGGCTCTGCGCCAGGCCGCCTGCCTGCCCGAGACCTTCTTCACCGTCTGGACCAATGTCTTCGAACGCGGGGGGCTGCAGGCCGGCGAGCGGTTCCTGGTGCATGGCGGCTCGTCCGGCATCGGCACCACGGCGATCCAGTTGGCGGCCGTGCGCGGGGCGCGGGTCTTCGCCACCGCCGGGTCGGCGGAGAAATGCGACGCCTGCATGACGTTGGGCGCGGAGCGGGCGATCAACTACCGAGACGAGGACTTCGTGGCGGTGCTGAAGGAACAGGGCGGCGCGGATCTGATCCTGGACATGGTGGGGGGTGACTATCTGCCGCGCAACGTATCGGCACTGGCCGATGACGGGCGGCTGGTGCAGATTGCTTTCCTCCAGGGGCCGAAGGTGATGCTGAACTTCGCCCCGGTGATGGTTCGGCGGTTGACGATTACCGGCTCTACCCTGCGCCCGCAGTCGGATGCCGCAAAAGCCCGGATCGCCGGCGCGCTGGAGGCCGAGGTCTGGCCGCTGCTGGCCGCGGGCCGGGTGGCGCCGGTGATGGACCAGAGCTTTGCGTTGCAAGACGCTGCAAAGGCCCATGCGCGGATGGAAAGCTCGGCCCATATCGGCAAGATCGCGCTGCAGGTGGAAGCGGAGTGACGCCAAACACCAGGCGCGAGGCACGCGCGTTCGAACGCGCGTCACGGGCCTTGCAAGGCCCGTCCCCCCGCCGCTCGCCGGCTTATCGGACGCGTGTCCAGGTCGCCTCGCGGCAGACGAAGAGCACGCAGCCCGAGACCCCGAGCCGGTCGCCGGTCAGGTCCATCCGGGCGCTGTAGGTCTGGTCGCGGTCCGGCGCCCAGACCCGGCCGTTGCGGTATCGCCCGCCGCCGCGCGGCTCCATGTCCCAGATGATCCGACGCCCGACATTGGGCGAAGCCATCGACTGCCCGGCCCCGTCGAAGGCCGCGATCAGCGTGCCGCAAAGACGGTCGTTGCAGCGGGTAATCTCGACAATGCCGGTGTTATTGTTGTCATCGGGCGCCGTGCGCCACTGGCCCAGAGCGGGATCGGCCAGTGCCGGCAGCGTCGTCGCTATGCAGAACCCCGCCGCCAGCGCGGCGCGGTGCAGGATGGGTGTCATGGTGCTGTCCTCCCCCGGGTGCAGCTTCGCGCCGCCGGGTGATTCGATCAAGCGGCCGGGTGACGGGTCGGCGCCGGCCCGCGCAGCCGGGCGGACGCGGGCGAATTGCATCCCCCGCGCGGCCGGGATAGGGCAGGCCGACAGCCCCGGAGGTGCCGCCATGATCCTGTATCCCGCCATCGATCTGAAGGACGGCCAGTGCGTGCGCCTGCTGCGCGGCGAGATGGAGGAGGCCACGGTCTTTGGCGACGACCCCGCCGCGCAGGCCCGCGCCTTTGCCGCGCAGGGCGCCGAGTGGCTGCATCTGGTCGATCTGAACGGCGCCTTTGCCGGGCGCCCGGTGAACGCCGCGGCGGTCGAGGCGATCCTGGGCGCGGTGTCGATCCCCTGCCAGCTGGGCGGGGGGATCCGCGACATGGATACGGTGGCGATGTGGCTGGAAAAGGGGCTTGCGCGGGTGATCCTGGGCACCGTGGCGGTGGAGAACCCCGATCTGGTGCGGCAGGCGGCGCGGGCGTTTCCGGGCCGGGTGGCGGTGGGGATCGATGCGCGCGCGGGCCGCGTGGCGACGCGCGGCTGGGCCGATCAGACCGACATGAAGGCCAGCGATCTGGCCCGGGCCTTCGAGGATGCCGGGGTGGCGGCGATCATCTACACCGACATCGACCGCGACGGCGCGATGCAGGGGCCGAATGTGGCCGCGACGGCGGCGCTGGCCAAGGCGGTCAGGGTCCCGGTGATCGCTTCGGGCGGGGTGTCTTCGCTGGCTGACCTGATCGCCTTGCGCGATAGCGGGGTGGCGCTGGACGGGGCGATCTCGGGCCGGGCGCTCTATGACGGCAAGATCGACCTCGCCGAAGCGCTGGCCGCGTTGCGGGGGTAGCGGGCGGGGCAGGGGGCTTTGCCCCCTCGCCGCTGCGCGGCTCACCCCCAGGATATTTTCCGGAGCAAAGAGGGGCAGGGGTGTTTCAGCGCAGGGTGGCGGCGAATTCGGGGGTCAGGGCCATGGCTTCGGCGACCTCGACAGGCACGCCGCGGGTGATCATGCGGCGGTAGACGGTTTCGGCGCGGGGGCCGGCGGCGGCGACCTCCGGCGGCAGCGTGGCCCGGTTGGCGCGGCGGGTGGCGTCCGAGGCCTGGGCCATGGTCATGGCCGGCGCCGCGCCCTCGTGACCCGGGCAGCCGGTCAGCACGACGGGCCAGGCCTGCAGGCCCCGCGCGATGGTGTCGGCCTGGGCGGCCTCCAGCAGGCGGCATTCGGCGGCGATGCGTTCGGCCAGGGGCGCGGGTGCCGGCGGCTGTGGTGCGGGCGCGGCGGTGGCGCAGGCTGCCAGCAGAAGGGGAAGGGCGAGGGCGCGCATGGGCTGGCTTGTAGTTGGCGCGGATGCGGGTGTAAACGCTGATCCCATGCTGAAGACGCGCATCATCCCCTGTCTGGACGTGGCCGATGGCCGCGTGGTGAAGGGCGTCAATTTCGTCGATCTGCGCGATGCAGGCGACCCGGTGGAGGCCGCGCGCGCCTATGACGCCGCCGGCGCGGATGAGCTGTGTTTCCTCGATATCCACGCCACGCATGAAAACCGCGGTGTGATGATGGATCTGGTCACCCGCACCGCCGAGCAGTGTTTCATGCCGCTGACGGTGGGCGGCGGGGTGCGCTCGGCCGAGGATGTGCGTGCGCTGCTGCTGGCCGGGGCCGACAAGGTGTCGTTCAATTCCGCCGCCGTGGCCGACGCGGATGTGGTGGCCCGCGCCGCCGACCGCTTCGGCAGCCAGTGCATCGTGGTGGCGATCGACGCCAAGACCGTGGCGCAGGGGCGCTGGGAGATCTTCACCCATGGTGGGCGGCGGCCGACTGGCGTCGATGCCGTGGGCTTCGCGCGTAGCGTGGCCGAAAAGGGGGCGGGCGAGATCCTGTTGACCTCGATGGACCGGGATGGCACGCGGGCGGGGTTCAATCTGGAATTGACCCGCGCCATCGTCGATGCGGTGGGGATACCGGTCATAGCCTCGGGCGGGGTGGGGACGCTGGACCATCTGGTGGAAGGCGTGACGCGTGGCGGCGCCTCGGCCGTGCTGGCGGCCTCGATCTTTCATTTCGGCGATTTCACCATCGGCCAGGCCAAGGCGCATATGGCCGCGGCCGGCATCCCGGTGCGGCTGTCATGAGCGCGCCGCAAAGCGCCATCGCCCGGCTGGCCGCCACCATCGCCGCGCGGCAGGGGGGCGATCCGGACGAGAGCTGGACTGCAAGGTTGCTGGCCAAGGGCCCCGAGAAATGCGCCGAGAAGTTCGGCGAGGAGGCCATAGAGGCGGTGATCGAGGCCGTGCGCGGCGACCGCGCGCGGCTCACCGCCGAGGCAGCGGATGTGCTTTATCACCTGCTGGTCATGTGCGCCGCGCGGGGTGTCAGCCTGGCCGATATCGAGGCCGAACTGGCGCGGCGCGAGGGCCGGTCGGGGCTGACCGAGAAGGCGGCGCGGGGCGAGTAGCGCTTGGCGCGCCGCTACCTTTCCAGCGTACCGGCAGGGGCGGGGTGACGCGCCTTCCAAGGCGCGTACGGGCTTTCGAAAGCCCGTTTTCCGGCTTTTTCCGAACTCTTTCGCCGGAAACGGAATCACCCCCGCCAGAACCGCGGCAGCAGCAGCACCAGCACCGCCACCATCTCCAGCCGCCCCACCAGCATGCCGGCGATCATCAGCCATTTCACCGCCACCGGAAAGGCGTCGACGGCGCCGCTCTCGCCCACGCCATGGCCGAACACCGGCCCGATGTTGAAGATCGACGTCCAGGCCGCGGTGATTGCCGTGCGCATTTCCAGCCCGGTCAGCGAAAGTAGCACCGCCAGCACGCCGAACCCCAGCATGA
>SKNG01000393.1 GCA_007120685.1 Paracoccaceae bacterium
GATCCCGCAGGACCCGATGACGGCGCTGAACCCCTCGCGCCGGATCGGGCCGCAGATCACCGACCGGCTGGTGGATATCCTGGGCTGGACGCGGGCGGGCGCCGATGCGCGGGCGAAGGAACTGCTTGACGAGGTGCGGATACCGGACCCGGGCCGCGTGATGCGTTCCTATCCGCATGAGCTTTCGGGCGGCATGCGCCAGCGCGTGCTCATCGCCTCTGCCTTCGCCGCCGAGCCGAAGCTGATCGTGGCCGATGAGCCCACCACGGCGCTGGATGTGACGGTGCAGAAGCAGATCCTGCGGTTGATCGCCCAGATGCAGGCCCGCCACGGCACGGCGCTTCTGTTCGTCACCCATGACCTGGGCGTGGTGTCAAAGGTCTGCGACACGCTCTCGGTCCTCTATGCCGGCAAGGTGGTGGAGGATACGCGCGTGCGCGATTTCTTTGCCGCCCCGGGGCACGCCTATTCCGCCGCGCTTTTGGCCGCGACGCCGAAATACACCGACCCCGAGGCCGGGCTGAACCCGGTGCCGGCAGAGGTGATCGAGGCGGTGCAGGCCGAGGTCGCGGCATCAGAGGCCGCATGGCGCAAGGGGGGCGCGCATGGCTGAGACCCGCCCGCTTTATCAGGTGCGCGATCTGCGCCTTGCCTTCCCCGACATGACGCGCAAGCCGCTTTTCGGCCCCGCCCCGCAAACGGACGTGCTGCACGGGCTGAGCTTCGACATCCCGCGCGGCGAGGTGCTGGGCATCGTCGGCGGCTCTGGCTCCGGCAAGACCACGCTGGGCCGGGTGCTGGTGCGGCTGTTGCAGCCCACATCCGGCTCTCTGGTCTTTGACGGGCAGGAAATCGGCGCGCTGGACGAGGCGGCGCTGCGCCCCCTGCGCCGACGCTTCCAGATGATCTTTCAGGACCCGATGTCCTCGCTCAACCCCCGCCGCCGGGTTGGCGGGCTGATCGCCGCGCCCTTGCAGTTGCACGGGTTCGACAGCGTCAGCCAGCGGGTGGATCAGGCGCTTGACCATGTCGGCCTGCCCCGCGCCTTTCGCCACCGCTACCCGCACGAACTTTCCGGCGGCCAGCGCCAGCGGGTGGGCATCGCGCGGGCCATCGCCATGGAGCCGGAATTCATCCTGGCCGATGAGATCGTCTCGGGCCTTGATGTCTCCAGCCAGGCGCAGGTGCTGAAGCTGCTCGCCGATCTGGTGCGCGATCTGGGGTTGACGCTGGCCTTCATCAGCCATGACCTGTCGGTGATCCGGCGGCTCTGCACCCGCATCATGGTGCTGCATCTGGGCCATATCGTCGAACATGCCGACACGGCGGCGCTGTTCGACACCCCGCAGGCCGCGTACACGCGCGAGCTTCTGGACGCCATCCCCCTGCCGGACCCCGATCAGGCCTGGGTCTGATCCGGGTCCTATCCAAAGTCCTCGATCACCACCGGAAAACGGGCTTTCGAAAGCCCGTGCTCACGCGCGTTCGAACGCGCGTTGCCCGGCCGGTGCCGCCAGAGGTTGGCCGGGTGGCTGAGGTCACCGGGGGCACCCGGGCGGGGCGGATCAACTGCCCGTCTGGGGCTCGAAGATTGCCGCCGCCTCTGCCCGGCCTTTCGGGCGCAGCACCAGAAGCCCCGCGCGGCGTTCGATCAGCGCGCGGTCATGGGCGCGCAGGATGGCGGCGCGGGCGCGGGGCTCGGGCCAGCGCAGATGCCCGACCAGCGCGCGCAGGGTGTTTTCCTCGGCCATCTCGGGCGTGCCCTCATGGGTGAAAAGATGCGCGACCAGCGTGCGCGCATCATGGTCCAGCCGCTGCGCGCGCCGCCGGCGGGCCTGCGCGGCCAGCCCGTGCTGCGGCGCGAAGACCAGCGCCAACGCGAACCACAACCCGGTCATGCTGGCCATCATCCCGGCGATGGAGACATTCCACCACACCGCCAGCCCATAGCCCGCCCCGCAAGCCGCCAGCGCCAGCGCCACCGCCAGCACCACCATCAGCCATAGCCGCCGGGTCAGCAGATAGGCCGTGGCCGGGGGCACGATGACGAAGGCGATAAACAGGATTGCCCCCACCGCATCGAAAGCCGCCACCGCCGTCACGCTGGTCAGCGTCAGCAGCGCGTAATGCAGCACGCCAGGCAGGAAGCCCAGCGCGGCGGCAAGGCCCGGGTCGAAGCTGGCCAGTTTCAGCTCCTTCCAGAAGGCCAGCACGAAGGCCAGGTTGGCGACCAGCACCACCGACAGGGTCAGCACCGCCACCGGCACCGCATGGCCCGCCAGATCGACCGTATGCAGCCAGACGAAACCGATCTCGCCCAAGAGCACGCTTTGCACGTCGATATGCACGTCGCGCGCGTGAATGGAGATCAGCAGCACCCCGGCGGCGAAAAGTGCCGGGAACACCAGCCCGATGGCGGCGTCCATGCGCACAAGGCGTGAGCGCACCAGCGCCTCGGTCAGCACCACGGTCAGCAAGCCGGTCAGCGCGGCGCCCAGCAGTTGCACCGGGCCGCTGATCTGCCGGGTCAGCAGCCAGACGACGATGATGCCGAAGACGATGGAATGGCTGATGGCATCGGTCAGCATGGAATTGCCGCGCAGCACCAGGAAGCTGCCCAGGATCGCCGCCGAGGCGCCGGTCAGGAAGCCGGTCAGCAGGATCATCGCGGGGATCGACTCGAAGAAGCCCCCGATCATGGCGCGCGGCCCTTTTCGCTGCGGGTGGCCTCGGCATGGCCGGCCTCGGTCAGTTCCCAGTGCGGTGTGGTTTCCGGCGCATGGGTGACGGGGCGGATCAGCCCGCGTTTTTCCAGCGCCGTCAGCCGGGCCGGTTCCGGGGCGCCGCCCAGCGCGGTTTCCAGCATGCCGCGTTCGGTGGCATAGGCCGGGTCGCCGTGGGCCTGCGCCAGCCCCTGCATGGCGGCCAGCACCCGTGCCTCGCCAATGCGCGCGCGGGCGCGGCGTGCTGCCAGCGCCTGCCACAGCACCCCCCGCCCCGGCGCCACCATCAGCGACACCAGCACCACGGCCGAGGCGATGAGCACCACCACCGGCCCCGTCGCCAGCCCCCGCGTGCCGGCGCTGACCAGCGCCCCGCCCAACCCCGAAGCCGCACCGATGGCGGCCGAAACCGCCACCATCCCGCCCAGCGAACGTGTCCATTGCCGCGCCGCCGCCGCCGGCGCGATCAATAGCGCCACCATCAGCACCACGCCCACCAGCTGCAGCCCCAGCACGATGGCCAGCGCCACCATGACGGTCATCAGCGCCTCGATCGCCGTCACCGGCCAGCCCTGCGCGCGGGCGAAATCGGGGTCGAAGCTGACCAGCTTCATCTCCTTCCACAGGCCCAGCACCAGCCCCAGCGCCAGCGCCCCGATGCCCCCCATCAGCCACAGATCCCCCGGCAGGATCGCGGCCGCCTGCCCGAAAAGGAACGAGCCCAGCCCCGCGCTGGCCGCCCCGCCCCGCGCCTGCACATGGGTCAGCAGCACCACGCCCACGGCAAAGAAGACGCTGAGCACGATGCCCAGCGCGGCGTCGGTCTTCAGCCTTGTGGTTCGGGTGATCAGCATCATGCACAGCGCGGCCAGCGCGCCGGTGAAGAAGGCGCCGGCAAGGATGCTGCCCAGGTCGCGGGCGCCCGCGATCAGGAAGCCCAGGCAGACCCCGGGCAGGGCGGCATGGGCCAGCGCATCGCCCAGCAGGCTCTGGCGGCGCAGCACGGCGAAGGCGCCCAGCATGCCGGCGATGGCGCCCAGAAGCGCCGCGCCCAGCGCCACGCGCTGCACGATTCCGCTGGTGAGGAGGTCGATCAGCGCGCTCATGGCAGGGGTGTGGTCTCGTCCAGTGAGGGGTCCGGCGGGGCGGGTGGTGGTGGCGCCGGGGGGGCGGCGATCATCGCCAGATGCCGGCCATAGGCCGCGCGCAGGTTCTCTGGCGTATAGACCTGCGCCACCGGCCCCTGGGCGATGACGCGGACATTCATTATCACCAGCCAGTCGAAATGGCTTTGCACCGTGGTCAGGTCATGATGCACCACGATCACCGTGCGGCCCTGATCGCGCAGCCGCTTCAGCAGGTCGAAGATCACCGCCTCGGTGGCGGCATCGACCCCGGCCATGGGTTCATCGAGGATCAGGATCGGCGCCTCCTGCACCAGCGCGCGGGCCAGGAACACCCGCTGCTGCTGGCCGCCGGAAAGCTGGCTGATCTGGCGCTCGGCATAATCCTGCATGCCCAGTTCCGCCAGCGCCGCCATCGCCCGCGCCCGCGCAGCGCGCCCGGGGCGGCGGAACCAGCCCAGACTGCGGTAAAGTCCCATCTCCACCACATCGCGCGCGGTGGTGGGGAAGTCCCAGTCCACCGCCTGGCGCTGCGGCACATAGCCGATCCGCCCGCGCATCTGCGCCACCGGAAAGCCCAGAAAGCGCACATGGCCGGCCACCGGCTTCACCAGCCCCAGCGCGGTTTTCAGCAGCGTGGACTTGCCCGAGCCATTCGGACCGATGATCGCCGCCATGACGCCGGGCGGAATGTCCAGGTCGATGTCCCACAACGCCGGGGTGGCGCCATAGCTGACCGTCAGATCCTCGACATGCAGGGCGAATTGCGGCTCGTGCAGGGCTGGGTCGAGGGGAGCATCAACGGGCATGGCGGGCCTTTTGGGGGCAGGGTTGGCCGGCAGTCTGCGCGCTACCGGCGGGGCAGGTCAATCCGTCATCCCCCACGCCAAAGCCCAGCCCTGCAGGGCGTCCGGCCAGTCCGGCAGGCTGCCGCCCAGAGCCTGCACGATGGTGACCGTATTGGCGCGGATCATGCCGATATAGCTGCCCTCGGCCGTGCCGGGATCGCCCATTGCGTCGGAAAAGAGTTCGCCGCCGATCACCACCTCGGCGCCGCGCCCGCGCACCTCGGCCACCAGCGCCTCGATGGTGCGGGGGTTGATTGTGGTCTCCACGAAGACCGCCGGCACGCCGCGTTCGATCACGAAATCGGCCACGGCGCGGATGTCGCCGATGCTGGCCTCGCCGGCGGTGGTGATGCCCTCGATCGCCTCGCTGGCCTCGATCCCGTAGGCATCGGCGAAATAGTAGAAGGCGTCATGGGCGGTGACCAGGATGCGGCGGCCCTCGGGGATCGAGGCAATGGCCGCGCCGACCCAGCCGTGCAGCGCGTCTAGCTGGGCTTCCAGCACCGCCGCATTCCCGGCCATCGCCTCGGCGCAAGCGGGGCGCTGGGTGGCGATGGCCTCGGCCATCACCGGGGCGATACGCGCCCAGCGGCTGACATCCATCCACAGATGCGGGTCGATCTGGCCGGGCTCATCCGGGTTGTCCAGCAGGTCGGCACGCGAGAAGGCGGCAGCGACCAGGCTCAGGGTGGGGGTGCGCGAGCGGAAGCGGTCCAGCACATCGGCCAGCCGTTCCTCCAGCGCGCGGTCGACGTAGAATATCAGCTCCGCATCGGCGATGGCGCGCACGTCGCGCGGGGTGGCGGCGTAGTAATGCGGGTCGGTGCCAGGGCCGATCAGTGTGGCAACACTGGCGCAATCGCCCGCCACGCTCTGCGCCAGATCGGTGATCATGCCGACCGTGGCAAGGACGTTCAGCGGCGCGTCCTCGGCCAGGGCAGGGGCGGGCAAGGCCAGCGAGAGGGCGGCAATCGGCGCCGCCAGCAGGCGGCGGAAGGGTAGGGCGGGCATGGGCGTTTCCTTGGCTCATCGTGCAGGTTAAATTTTATTGCAACTGATAATCACTTGCAATAAATTTTTGGCTGCGCTACCGACGGGCCGGGAAAACGGGCCTTCGAAGGCCCGTGCGCACGCGCGTTCGAACGCGCGTTTTTCCCGCCGCTGCAGGGCTTACCAGAGCGTCAACTGCCGGTCTTCGGACAGATCATCTTCGGCCACGAAGCCCGAGAGCGTGACGCCCAGCAGACGGATGCCCAGCGGCACCGGAAAGACCGTGTCCAGCAGGGACGCGGCGCAGGCGCTGAAGCCGGCGGCGTCGGTGAAGGGTGCGGGCAGGGTGCGGCGGCGGGTGATGATACGGAAATCGGCGAATTTCACCTTCACCGTCAGCGTGCGCCCCTTCAGCCCGCGCGCCGCCGCCTGCGCCCAGACCTTGGCCGCCAGCACTGCCAGTTCGCGCTGGGCGAGCGCGGGGTCGGTGATGTCGGTGTCGAACGTGTCTTCGGTGCCCAGCGACTTGCGCGGGCGGTCGGGTTGCACGGGGCGGTGGTCGATGCCGCGCGCGATACCATGATACCAGCGCCCGGCCTTGCCGAAATTCAGCGTCAGGAAGGCCAGATCGCGCGCCGCGAGATCCGCGCCGGTGCGGATGCCCAGCCGCTCCATCTTCGCCGCCGTGGCCGGACCGATGCCGTGGAACCGCGCCACCGGCAGGGCCTGCACGAAGCCCGGGCCGCGCGCGGGGGTGATGACCGCCTGCCCGTCGGGCTTGTTCAGATCCGAGGCGAGCTTGGCCAGAAACTTGTTGTAGGACACCCCGGCCGAGGCGGTGAGGCCGGTCTCATCCCGGATCCGCGCGCGGATCATCTGCGCCACGGTGGTGGCGGCCGCGATGCCGGGTTTGTTGGCAGTGACGTCCAGATAGGCCTCGTCCAGCGACAGGGGTTCGATCAGGTCGGTGAATTCGGCAAAGATCGCGCGGATCTGGTTCGACACGGCGCGATAGACCTCGAACCTCGGGCGGACGAAGACCAGGTCCGGGCAACGGCGTTTCGCCGTGACCGAGGGCATGGCCGAGCGCACGCCATAGGCGCGCGCCTCGTAGCTGGCCGCCGCCACCACGCCGCGCGCGGCAGAGCCTCCCACCGCCACCGGCCGGCCGCGCAGGGCCGGGTCGTCGCGCTGTTCGACCGAGGCGTAGAAGGCATCCATGTCGACATGGATGATCTTGCGCAGCGGCGCCGGGTCCGGGCCGGGGCCGGTCATCCGCTGCGGTGCCGGCGGGGGGCGGGGCAGGGTGGCGCGCTCAGTCCTCGCCATCCTCGGACGGGCCGTTGCGGGCGCGCCCCACCCGGACCTTCGTGGTCAGGCCCAGCGTCTTGGCGAGCGAGGAAAAACGGCTTTGGGCAACCTCGCCGAACAGATCCTGCATGGCCGGTTGCAGCACCAGTTCCAGTACCTTCTTCTTCGGGAAATACCGCAGCGCGCCCGCCGCCTGCGGCCCGCCGACCGAGAACATGGCCCCGAAGCGCATCGCCCGGCCCAGCATCACGGCGTGGCGGATCTCCTCTTCCGACAGGAGCTTCAGCAGCGGGGTCATGCGCCCGTCGACGCCGTTGGTCTTGTAACGGTTCATCAGCGCCAGCCCCAGATAGACCCGCCCGCGATGGTCCATCCCGCCCAGATTGGCGCGCGTGGCGGTGTCGAAACAGCTTTCGGCCCGGTAATCGGGATGGGCGCGCCAGTTCACATCGTGCAGCAGGCAGGCGGCCTTGATCAGGCGCAGCCGTTCCGGTGGGGCGCTGCGGTAGAGCGGCATCAGGAAATCATAGAGCTTGCGGCCGAAACCGGGCAGGCGGGCATTGGCGGACTCCTGGTGCCGGCAGGCCTCGATCAGCGGGTCGCGGGCGCGTAGCACGTCGGGCATCTGTTCGAACAGCAGCCCCTCGCGGATACCGTAGCTGGAAACGTAAATCTCTTTGGGGCGGAACACATGCAGCAGGGGCCGCAGCACCTGGCCGGCCAGCGGCACCAGCGCCAGCCGGTCCGGCGAGGTGCCGGTGCTGTCGCGCAATTCCTTCAGGCTGCGGTCCTTCACCCAGTCGATGGTCTTGCGGATGGATTTCGGCGTCATGCGGTATTCATGCATCACCGTCAGCGGATAGCCGCGCCGCGCCATGTCCAGCCGCGCCAGCGCCCGCCAGGAGCCGCCGACCAGATAAAGCACGCCGTAATCGCCGGGCAGATGGCCGCGCAGATCCTGCAGCACCGCGTCGACATGGGCCTTCAGACCCTTCTTGCCGCCCTCAATCTGCTGCAGCCGGAAGGGGCCAAGCGCCGAGGTCACGCGCGCGCCCACCGTGTTGTCGCCGATCTCGGCCAGTTCCATGGAAGAGCCGCCGATATCGCAGACCAGCCCCTGCGCGCCGGGCCAGCCCAGCAGCACGCCTTGCGCCGAAAGCCGCGCCTCTTCCTCGCCGTCGATCACCAGCATCTCGATGCCGGTGGCTTCCTCGACCTCGGTGCGAAACACGTCGCCGTCTTCGGCCTCGCGCACGGCGGCGGTGGCGACCATGGTCAGGCTGGTCAGGTTCATCGATTTCGCCAGGATCGCAAAGCGGCGCAGCGCCGCCATCGCCCGCGCGCGGCCTTCCGGGTTCAGCCGGCCGGTCTGCGCCATGCCTCGCCCCAGCCCGCAGAGCACCTTTTCGTTGAAGAAATAGGCCGGCGAACGGGCAGCACCGTCGAACACCACCATCCGCACCGAGTTTGACCCGACATCGATCACGCCGACCCGTTCCAATGCCCGGCGCGAGGGATCCTCGAACAGCGGTCTTCCGAAGAAGCCGCGAACCGGCGTGCCGGCGGTCGGTCTGGCGGGTTCGCCGCTGGCGTTCATGCCGCTGGTCCTGCGTCGTTCTGCCAAGACTGTTCTAGGGCCTGCAACCCGGTGGGGTCAACCGGGCGGTGCGGGCGGCGATCAGTCGCTGCCATGGGCCAGTTCCGGCGCGTCGCCCGCCCCGGCCGAGCCCCGGCCGGAAAGCGACGGGTTTTCCATGAAGAAGCGGTGGCAGTTGAAGGGCGCGTGCGTGCCCTCGCTGCCCTCATCCGCGTCCGGCAGGCCCCGATGGAAGTGGCCCTGGGGGTCCATCACCCAGCTTTGCTGCGTGTCGCGCAGGTTGGCGGCCATGATCTGCCGGGTGATCTGCGCCTTTACCGTGGGGTTCATGATTTCGACCAGCGTTTCCACCCGGCGCAGCAGGTTGCGGTCCATCCAGTCGGCCGAGGAGATGAACACCCGCGCCTCGTCGGCCGGCAGCCCCTGGCCATTGCCGAAGCAGACGATGCGCGAATGCTCCAGAAACCGCCCGACGATGGATTTGACCCGGATGTTTTCCGACAGCCCGCTGATCCCGGGTTTCAGCCCGCAGATGCCGCGCACTACCAGGCTGATCCGCACCCCGGCCTGGCTGGCGGCATAAAGCGCGTCGATCACATCGGGCTCGATCAGCGAATTCATCTTCGCCCAGATCTCTGCCGGGCGGCCGGCGGCGGCGTGTTCGGCCTCGGCCGCGATCAGGTCCAGCAGGCGCGGTTTCTGGCTCAGGGGCGAGATCGCCAGGTTTTCCAGCCGCTCGGGCTCGGCATAGCCCGACAGGTAGTTGAACACCCGCGCCGCATCGCGCCCCAGCGCGGCATCGCAGGTGAACAGGCTGAGGTCGGTATAGATGCGCGCCGTGATCGGATGGTAATTTCCGGTGCCCCAATGCGTGTAGGTGACCAGCTTCTCGCCCTCGCGCCGGACCACGGCGCTGATCTTGGCATGGGTCTTGTAGTTGATGAAACCGTAGACGACATGGGCGCCGGCGCGTTCCA
>SKNG01000191.1 GCA_007120685.1 Paracoccaceae bacterium
GTCGCCACGCTGCGCGCCGCCGCGCCCTGGCAGGGCATCCGCGCCCCCTTCCGGCGCGCCGGCCGGCTATGCATCCTGCCCGGCGACCTGCGCATCCGCCGCTATGAAGAGCGCGCCGACCGGGCGCTGATCTTCGCCGTCGATGCCTCGGGCAGTCAGGCGGTGGCGCGGCTGGCCGAGGCCAAGGGCGCCGTGGAACTGCTGCTCGCCGAGGCCTATGCGCGCCGTGACCATGTCGCCCTTGTTACCTTCCGCGGCGTACAAGCCGAGCTGTCGCTGCCCCCAACGCGGTCCCTCGTGCAGGCCAAGCGTCGGCTTGCCGGCCTGCCCGGCGGCGGCGGCACCCCGCTGGCCGCCGGCCTGCAGGCCGCCCATGACACCGCCGCCCAGGCTCGCGCCCGCGGCATGACGCCGATCATCGCGCTCTTGACCGACGGGCGCGCCAATATCGCGCTCGATGGCCGCGCCGATCGCCCGGCGGCCAGCAAAGACGCCACCCGCACCGCCCGCGCCATCGCCGCCAGCGGCACCCGCGCGCTGGTCATCGACACCGCCATGCGGCCGCAACCCGCGCTGGCCGCGCTGGCCCGAGAGATGGGCGCCGAATCGCTGGTGCTGCCGCGTGCACGGGCCGCGCAGATATCGACCGCGCTGGGCGCGGCACTGGAGGGCTGAGCCATGCCCGCCGGCGCCGCCACCCTGCCCGCTCACCTGCCGCGCGACTGGCCGCTGCGCAGCGCCTCGCAACGGGTGATGTGCAAGCCCCATGACTGGCACGCACAGATCACCGGCGAGGGGCCCGATGTGCTGCTCTTGCACGGCGCCGGTGCCTCGTCGCACAGTTGGGCCGGCTTGCGGGCGCATCTGCCCGGGTATCGGCTTATCGCGCCAGACCTGCCGGGCCAGGGCTTCACGCGCGCCGGCCGGGCGCGTTTCGGACTGGATGCGATGGCCGACGATCTGGTGACGCTCTGCGCCGATCAGAACTGGCACCCCGGCGCCATCGTCGGCCATTCCGCCGGCGCCGCCATCGCCCTGCGTCTGGCCGAGATCATGCCCGTCCGCCCGGCCTGCGTAATCGGACTGAACGCCGCGCTTGGTCCTTTCGACGGTTTTGCCGGCTGGCTGTTTCCGAAACTCGCCCGCGCCATGACGCTCAGCCCCTTTGTGGCGCATATGGTTGCGCGCTATGCCGGCCAGCCGCAGCGGCTGGACCGGCTGATCGCCTCGACCGGCTCTGCCCTGCCGGCACGCGAGATGGCGCGCTATCGCACGCTCTTCACCAGCCCCGCGCATGTCGAGGCGACGCTGGGCATGATGGCCGAATGGGACCTGGAGCCGCTTTTGGAGCGCCTGCCGCAGATCGCCCTTCCCGTGCTGCTGATTGCCGGCGCAGGGGATGTCGCAGTGCCGGCGCGTGTATCGCAGCGCGCGGCGGGATGGCTGCCGGCTGGTGCCTATCAGGAATTGCCGGGGCTGGGTCATCTGGCGCATGAGGAAGCGCCGGAACAGGCGGCGGCGCCGATCACGGCATTCCTGCACCGATACCTGCAGCGTCTGGTTGCGGAAGCCACCCCGCCGTTTTGCCACGACCCGGCTTGTTGCGCCTTCGAAGGCGCGTGCGAACGGGCTTTCGAAAGCCCGCCTTCGGTCGGTCGGAAGCGCGCCAACGCCATGGGCCGGAAACCGTCTGAACGGGCAACCAAACCATAGTGCCGCCTGCACCGCCGTTTACGCTTGCCCTGTTGCAGCCCAGCAACGAAAACGCCACCGATAGTGGCCCCACGCCGCCACGCGCCCAGATGTGGTGTTTTTTCTTCCCCAACCCGTTACGAATCTGTTGACGCCTGCGCGCCCATCCGGCAGGTTGTGCGGGCTGACCAGCGGGCCACAAGATATAGAACGGCTCGACCAGCGCGCAGAAGACAGGCACACCACAGCGCCATAAGAACGGACCTTGGGCAACGGCCGCAGGGTTCCTGTTGCCCCGTGCCCGGCGCGGGGCGGCACGGCGCTCTTGTCTTCTGCGCGGACCCGGTCAGCAGGGTTGAAAACGCCGGCCGGGAACGCCGGGCACATACAGGGGACAGGCCATGCGGATCGAGCGCAAATTCACCACCGAGGGGCAGGACGCCTATGCCAGCCTTGCCTTCACCACCACGGTTTCGGAGATTCGCAACCCGGACGGCACCGTGGTCTTCCGCAACGACGCCGTGGAGGTGCCGGAAAGCTGGAGCCAGGTGGCCTCGGACGTGATCGCGCAGAAGTATTTCCGCAAGGCCGGCGTGCCCGCGCGGCTGAAGCGCGTGAAGGAAAAGGGCGTGCCGGAGTTCCTGTGGCGCTCGGTCGCCGATGAGGCCGCGCTGGCCGACCTGCCCGAGGGCGCGCGCTATGTCGGCGAAAGCTCCTCGAAGCAGGTCTTTGACCGGCTGGCCGGGGCCTGGGCCTATTGGGGATGGAAGGGCAGCTATTTCAGCACCGAGGCCGACGCGCGGGCCTATTTCGACGAGATGCGCTTCATGCTGGCCGCCCAGATGGGCGCGCCCAACAGCCCGCAGTGGTTCAACACCGGCCTGCACTGGGCCTACGGTATCGACGGACCCAGCCAGGGGCATTTCTATGTCGATCCCTTCACCCACAAGCTGGTGAAATCGAAATCCGCCTATGAGCACCCGCAGCCGCATGCCTGCTTCATCCAGTCGGTCAGCGACGATCTGGTGAATGATGGCGGCATCATGGACCTGTGGGTGCGCGAGGCGCGGCTGTTCAAGTACGGCTCGGGCACCGGCACCAATTTCAGCGGGCTGCGCGCCGAGGGCGAGAAGCTGTCCGGCGGCGGCAAGTCATCCGGCCTGATGGGTTTTCTGAAGATCGGCGACCGCGCGGCGGGTGCCATCAAATCCGGCGGCACCACGCGCCGCGCGGCGAAGATGGTGATCTGCGACATGGATCACCCCGATATCGAGGCCTTCATCAACTGGAAGGTGATCGAGGAACAGAAGGTCGCCTCGCTGGTGGCCGGCTCGAAGATGCACGAGAAGATGCTCAACGCCATCTTTGCCGCGATCGGCACCTGGGACGGCGATGCCGCGGATGCCACCGACCCGGGCAAGAACCCCGCCCTGAAGGACGCGATCCGCGCGGCCAAGCGCGCAATGATCCCCGAAACCTATATCAACCGCGTGCTGCAATACGCGCGGCAGGGCTATAGCGGCATCGAGTTTCCGACCTATGACACCGACTGGGATTCGGAAGCCTATGCCACCGTCTCTGGCCAGAACTCCAACAACTCGGTGCGCGTGACCGATGCCTTTCTGAAGGCCGTGCAGGCGGATGGCGACTGGGAGTTGCTGCGCCGCACCGATGGCAAGGTCGCCAAGACCGTCAAGGCGCGCGATCTTTGGGATCAGGTGGGCCAGGCCGCCTGGGCCTGCGCCGACCCCGGCATCCAGTTCCATGACACGGTCAACAGCTGGCATACCTGCCCGGTGGACGGCCCCATTCGCGGCTCCAACCCGTGCAGCGAATACATGTTCCTGGATGACACGGCCTGCAACCTGGCATCGATGAACCTGCTGACCTTCTATGATGGTCAGGCTTTCGACGCCGAGGGCTATGTCCACGCCAGCCGGCTCTGGACCGTGACGCTGGAAATCAGCGTGATGATGGCGCAATTCCCCAGCGAGGCGATCGCCCGGCGCAGCTATGAGTTCCGCACCCTCGGCCTGGGCTACGCCAATATCGGCGGTCTGCTGATGAACATGGGGCTGGGCTACGATTCGGTCGAGGGGCGCGCGCTCTGCGGTGCGTTGACCGCCATCATGACCGGTGTGTCCTACGCCACCTCGGCCGAGATGGCGCGCGAACTGGGCGCCTTCCCGGGCTATGCGAAGAACCGCGACCACATGCTGCGCGTGATCCGCAACCACCGCCGCGCCGCCCATGCCCATGCCGATTACGAGGGGGTGAACGTCGCCCCCGTGGCGCTGGATGCCGCCATGTGCCCCGATGCGCGTCTGGTCGATCTGGCCCGCCATGCCTGGGACGAGGCTCTGGCGCTGGGCGAGGAGCACGGCTACCGCAACGCGCAGGCCACGGTGATCGCCCCCACCGGCACCATCGGGCTGGTGATGGATTGCGACACCACCGGGATCGAGCCCGATTTCGCGCTGGTGAAGTTCAAGAAACTGGCCGGCGGCGGCTATTTCAAGATCATCAACCAGTCGGTGCCGGCCGCGCTGCGCAAGCTGGGCTATACCGAGGCCCAGATCGGCGAGATCACCGCCTACGCAGAAGGGCACGGCAGCCTGGGCCAGGCGCCCGGCATCAACCACACCAGCCTTCTGGGCCATGGCTTCGGCCCGGCCGAGATTGCCAAGATCGAGCGCGCCCTGCCCTCGGCCTTCGATATCCGCTTCGTCTTCAACCAGTACACGCTGGGCGAGGCGTTCTGCCGCGAAACCTTGGGCATTCCGGCGGCGGAACTCAACAACCCCGCCTTCGACCTCTTGCGCCATCTGGGCTTTACCAAGGCCCAAATCGAGGCCGCCAATGACCATGTCTGCGGCACCATGACGCTGGAGGGCGCGCCGCATCTGAAGCCGGAACACTATCCCGTCTTCGACTGCGCCAACCCCTGCGGGCGGAAGGGCCGGCGCTTCCTGTCGGTGGACAGCCACATCCACATGATGGCGGCGGCGCAAAGCTTCATCTCCGGCGCGATTTCCAAGACCATCAACATGCCGAATTCGGCCACCATCGAGGAAACCCTCGCGGCTTACGAACTCAGCCATTCGCTGGGCATCAAGGCCAATGCGCTTTACCGCGACGGCTCGAAACTCAGCCAGCCGCTGGCCGCGGCGCTGGTGGAAGATGACGACGAGGCCGAAGAGGTGCTGGCCACCGGCAGCCTGCCCGAAAAGGCGCAGGTGCTGGCCGAAAAGATCGTCGAGAAGATCATCGTCAAGGAAGTGGCGCGCGGCCGGTCGAAACTGCCCGAACGCCGCAAGGGCTACACGCAGAAGGCCATCGTGGGCGGCCACAAGGTCTATCTGCGCACCGGCGAATATGGCGACGGGAAGCTGGGCGAGATCTTCATCGACATGCACAAGGAAGGCGCGGGCTTCCGGGCGATGATGAACAATTTCGCCATCGCGGTCTCGGTCGGCCTGCAGTACGGCGTGCCGCTCGAGGAGTTTGTGGACGCCTTCACCTTCACCCGGTTCGAGCCCGCCGGGATGGTGCAGGGCAATGACAGCATCAAGAACGCCACCTCGATCCTGGACTACATCTTCCGCGAACTGGCGGTCAGCTATCTGGACCGCACGGATCTGGCGCATGTGAAGCCGCAGGGCGCGGCCTTCGACGATCTGGGCGAGGGCGAGAAGGAAGGCCAGCGCAACCTGACCGAGGTCAGCGACACGGCCGCCAATCGCGGGCTGGAAGTGCTGCGCCAGATCAGCTCCACCGGCTATCTGCGCAAGCGGCTGCCGCAGGAACTGGTGGTGCTGCAGGGCGGGTCGGTGACGCGGTCATTCGACGCCACGGCGCTGTCCTCGGACGGCAATCTGGCGGTGGCGATGCATGCCGAGACCTCGACCGAGGCCTTGAGCGTGGCCAACCTGGACCCCCGCGCCAAGGCCCGGATGCAGGGCTACGAGGGCGACCCCTGCGGCGAATGCGGCAACTATACGCTGGTGCGCAACGGGACCTGCATGAAGTGCAACACCTGCGGGGCGACGAGCGGGTGTAGCTGAGCAATCGGGAGAGCGATTCGGAACGGGCCGCGAAGGCGGCCCGTTCTCATTTCCGGTGAAGTTGGCACTGTCGCGTGAGTGCCACCGACTCCGCCCGGGGCAAGGATTATTCGACCACCCCCAACACCGCACCCGCCAGCGAATGGCTGGCAGCAGCCGTGATCCGCACGCGGGCCAGATCGCCCGGGGCCACGCCCCCGCCCGCCACATGCACGGCATGCAGATGGTCGGACTTGCCCACCATCTGCCCCGGCATCCGCCCCGGTTTCTCGAACAGCACGCCGACCTCCTGCCCCACCATCGCCTCCTGTGCCGCGCGCTGCTGGTCGGCCAGCAGGGCCTGCAGGCGTTGCAGCCGCTCGGCGGCTTCCTCCGCCGGGACCGGGGCGCGTTCGGCGGCCGGGGTGCCGGGGCGTGGGGAATAGCGAAAGGAATAGGCCTGCGCATAGCCCACCGCGCGCACCAGATCGAGCGTGGCCTGAAAATCGGCCTCGCTCTCGCCCGGGAAACCCACGATGAAATCGCCCGAAAGCGCCAGATCCGGCCGCGCCACCCGCAGCCGCTCGATGATCCGCAGATACTGTTCCGCCGTGTGCTTGCGGTTCATCGCCTTCAGCACCCGGTCCGACCCCGCCTGCACGGGCAGGTGCAGATAGGGCATCAGCTTCGGCTGCGCGCCATGGGCGGCGATCAGGTCGTCGCTCATGTCATTGGGGTGCGAGGTGGTGTAGCGGATGCGTGCCAGCCCCTCGATATCGGCCAGCGCGTCGATCAGCCGGGCAAGCGACCACACAAGCCCGTTCGGCCCCTCGCCATGGTAGGCGTTGACGTTCTGACCCAGGAGCGTGATCTCGCGCACGCCGCGGTCGACCAGATCGCGCGCCTCGGCCAGCAGGCGGGCGGCGGGGCGGCTGACCTCGGCCCCGCGGGTATAGGGGACGACGCAGAAGGCACAGAACTTGTCGCAGCCCTCCTGCACGGTCAGAAACGCGGTGGGGCCACGGCTGGCCCTCGGCCCGCCAGAACGATTGGGCGGCAGGTGTTCGAACTTGTCCTCGGGCGGGAAATCGGTGTCCACGGCGCGGGCGCCGGCGCGCACCGCCGCCTCCATCGCCGGAAGCCGGTGATAGGTCTGGGGGCCCACTACCAGATCGACCACCGGCGCGCGGCGCATGATCTCCTCGCCCTCGGCCTGGGCGACGCAGCCGGCGATGCCGATCTTCAGATCGGGGTTCGCGGCCTTCAGGGGTTTCAGCCGGCCCAGTTCGGAATAGACCTTCTCGGCCGCCTTTTCCCGGATATGGCAGGTGTTGAGCAGGATCATGTCGGCCTCTTCGGGCCGGTCGGTGGGTGTGTAGCCCTGCGCGCCCAGCGCCTCGGCCATGCGCTCGCTGTCATAGACATTCATCTGGCAGCCATAGGTCTTGATGAACAGCTTGCGGGTCATGTCCGGGTCATCCTTCGCGCATCTGGTCGGGGATGTAAGCGAAAAGGCACGCCGCGGCAACGGTGGCGGGAACGGCCTTCGAAGGCCGTTCACACGCGATTTCGAAATCGCGTGTCCAAGCGCCTTGCAAGGCGCTTTCCCGGCCCTTCACAGGCGGCACGGGCTGGGGTAAGGGCAGCGCCATGCGCACCGAAATCACCCTCACCCGCCCGGACGATTTCCACCTGCATCTGCGCGACGGCGCCATGCTGGAGGGCATCGCGCCCGAAACAGCACGCGATTTCGCCCGCGCTATCATCATGCCGAACCTGGTGCCGCCGGTGGTCACTGGCGCGCAGGCCGCCGCCTATCGCAAGCGGATCATGGCCGCCCTGCCCGGCAGCAATTTCACCCCCCTGATGACGCTCTACCTTACCGAGGCCAGCGACCCCGCCGACATCACCGCCGCGCATGCTGCGGGGATCATCCACGCGGTAAAGCTCTATCCCGCCGGGGCCACCACCAATTCCGACAGCGGCGTGCGCGATTTCGACCGGGTGCGCGGCACGCTGGAGGCGATGGCCCAGGCCGGCGTGCCGCTATGCGTGCATGGCGAGGTGACCGACAGCGACATCGACATCTTCGACCGCGAGGCGGTGTTCATCGAGCGTGTGCTGGACCCCATCCGCCGCGCGGTGCCCGGGCTGCGGGTGGTGATGGAGCATGTGACGACGCAGGAGGCGGTGGAGTATGTGCAGGCCGCTGATGCGGGGCTGGCGGCGACCATCACCACCCATCACCTGCTGATCAACCGCAACCATATCCTCGCTGGCGGGATCCGGCCGCATTACTACTGCCTGCCGGTCGCCAAGCGAGAGGTGCATCGTCAGGCGCTGGTGCGCGCCGCCACCTCGGGCGATCCGCGCTTCTTTCTGGGCACCGACAGCGCGCCGCATGCCGATGATACCAAGGAATCCGCCTGCGGCTGCGCGGGCTGCTTCACGGCGACGAATACCATGCCCGTGCTGGCACAGGTGTTCGAGAACGCCGGCGCGCTGGACCGGCTGGAGGCCTATGTTGCCCGTTACGGCGCCGATTTCTATGGCCTGCCACGCAACACCGGCACGCTGACCCTGACCCGGCAGGATACCCCGGTCAGCTTTCCCCGACGCATCGACACCGGCGCCGGGCCGGTAACGGTGTTCGAGCCGGGCATCGCCGTCCACTGGCAGGTCACGGCGCGGGCATAGGCGCGGCGGTAGGTTCGGGCGGCATCCGCTCGGCCAGCGGGTTGGCGCGGTGCCAGCCCTCGGCAAGGGCCAAGAGCCCGGCATCGGCGCCGTGCCGGCCGATCAGTTGCAACCCCATCGGTAGCCCTTTCGCCGGGCCCTGCGCCCCGAACCCCGCCGGCACCGCCAGCGCAGGCAGGCCGATCAGGCTGGCCGGCACCACCACCGCCATCCAGCGGTGATAGGTATCCATCGCCACCCCCGCCACCGTTCGCGGCCAGTCGATGTCCCGCGCAAAGGGCCAGACCTGCGCCGTCGGCAGGGCCAGCGCGTCGAAGCGGTCAAACAGCCCCGCCGCCGCCGCATACCAGCCCGAGCGGGTCAGGCTGGCAGCTTCGACCGCCTGCAGGGTCAGGCCCCGGCCCTGCTCGATCTCCCAGATCGCGGTATCCTTCAGCGCCGTCCGCTGCGCCGGATCGTCATAGAGCGGCCCCAGCCGGGCGGCATTGGCGAAAGCCCGCAGGTCCAGCCAGGACTGCCAAAGCGCCTCAAAGCCAAAGGGCGGCGCCACGGGCTCGACCACCGCGCCGGCGGCCTCCATACCGGCAAGCGCGCCCTCGCAACAGGCCAACACACCCGCTTCCATAGGCAGCGCCCCGCCCCAGTCGCCCAGCCAGCCGATGCGTGCGCCGCGCATGCCGTCAGCAGGTGGGCCGAAGCGTTCGGCCGGCAGACAGAAGGGGCGCGCGGGGTCCGGCCCGGCCATCACATCCAGCAGCAACGCCAGATCGCGCGGGCAGCGGGCCATGGGGCCGTTGGTGGCGAGCGTGTGCAGGAAGGTCTCGCCCTCGGCCCGTTCCGGCACCCGGCCCCAGTTGGGGCGGAAGCCATAGACATTGTTCCAGCCGGCCGGGTTGCGCAGGCTGCCCATCATGTCCGACCCATCCGCCAGCGCCAGCATGCGCAACGCCAGCGCCACCGCCGCCCCGCCGGAGGAGCCGCCCGCCGTCAGCCCCGGCGCCCAGGCATTGCCGGTGACGCCATGCACGGGGTTGAAGGTGTGGCTGCCCAGGCCGAATTCTGGCGTGTTGGTCTTGCCGATGATCAGCGCCCCGGCCGCGCGCAGCCGTTCCACGAACA
>SKNG01000480.1 GCA_007120685.1 Paracoccaceae bacterium
AAGCCCGCACCCTCTGGGTGATCCATGAAACGCGACCCTCACAGCAGTCAACGCCATGATTTAAATCAGAAATACCATGGTCACGACAGCGAAATCACCGGATTACTTGGGGAATGTGGGCGAAGGAAAGAAAAAGGTCCATCGTGAAATCTCCTGTTGCGGGCATGCGCCATCCGGTCTTCGGCCCGACGCTATCGACCCGCCCGGAGGGTTGCAACCACGCCCTGCCACTCTTCGGCCCTGTTGCCCGGCGCGCCGATCGCCTATCTGTTGCCCATCCAATGAAGGAGAGTGGCGTGAGCGGCGAGGCGATCAGGATAGAGGGGCTGACCAAGACCTATGCCGGCAGCGGCGGGCAGCCGCCGAAGACGGCGCTGGACAATGTCGACCTGACCATCCCGGCGGGGTCGGTATTCGGTCTGCTGGGGCCGAACGGGGCGGGGAAATCGACGCTGATCAACATCCTCGCCGGGCTGGTGGTAAAGACGGCGGGCCGCGTGACCATCTGGGGCTTCGATCAGGACCGCAACCCGCGCCAGTCCCGCGCCGCCATCGGCGTCATGCCGCAGGAGCTGAACATAGACCCGTTCTTTTCCCCGCGCGACGCGCTGGAGGTGCAGGCGGGGCTTTACGGTGTGCCCCGCGCGCAGCGGCGCACCGAAGAAATCCTGCGCCTGATCGGGCTTCAGGACAAGGCCGGCGCCTATGCGCGCACGCTTTCCGGGGGCATGCGGCGGCGGCTGCTGCTGGGCAAGGCGCTGGTGCACTGGCCGCAGATCCTGGTGCTGGACGAGCCCACGGCGGGGGTGGATATCGAGCTGCGCCAGATGCTGTGGGCGAATATCCGCACGCTGAACGAACAGGGGATGACCATCATCCTGACCACGCATTACCTGGAGGAGGCACAACAGATGTGCGACGAGATCGCCATCATCGACCACGGCCGCGTGGTGGTGCGCGATTCGACCGAGGCCATCCTGCGGCGCATGGAGGCCAAGACGCTGACCGTGCGCCCCGCCGCGCCGGTGGGCGCGCTGTCCCTGCCCGACGGCGTCAACCGGGAGGACCGCGCCGACGGCACGCTGGCCTTCAGCTATCCGCGCAGTCAGGTTTCGGCCGGGCAGATCCTGGCGGTGCTGGCGGCGGCGGATGTGCAGATCGACGATCTGTCCACCGCCGAACCGGATCTGGAGGATGCCTTTCTGGCGCTGACCGGAAACGGCTGATGGCGTCGCGCGCCAGAAAAGTGGCGCTCTGGGGGCTGGTGGCGGCGCTTCTTGGGGGCGGCTGGGCCTGGGCGGCCTATCGCGCCGACATGCGACAGCATCGCGCGGGCTTCACCGAAGGGACGTTCTCCGCCCCCACGCGCCACGGTGAGATCCTCTATCGAACCGGCGGCACCGGGCCTGCGGTGCTGGTCATCCATGGCGCGGGCGGGGGCACGGAACAGGGCGCGCTCATCGCCCGCGCGCTGGCCGGCGACGCGGTGCGCTGGATCGCGCCGGCGCGCTTCGGCTATGACGGGGCGGCGCTGCCCGCCGATGCCTCGATGCCCGCACAGGCCCGGGCGCTGGCCGATCTGCTGGACGCGCTGGACCTGCCGCGCGTCGGCGTGATGGCGATATCGGGCGGCGTGCCGGCGGCGCTGCATCTGGCCGGCGCCCAGCCTGACCGCGTGGCAGCGCTGGTCCTGCTGTCCAGCGCGCCCTTCGCGCCCCTGAGCGCCGAGGAACAGGCCACGCCCTTGCCGGTGGCGCTCTATGACGCGCTCTTTGCCAGCGACCTGCCCTATTGGGCGATGCTGCGGCTGGCCCCGGGCCTGTTGCGCCGCGCCTTCGATGCCGCGCCCGATGCCGCGCCTGTGGCCGATGCCGACCCCGCCGAGGAGGCCTTTGTCGAAGCCATGCTGGCCGCCTTCCTGCCAGTGACCGCCCGCCGCGCCGGCGTGGCGAACGAGGGCGCGGCGATCGACCCGCGCCACCCCGCGCCGCTGGATGCCATCGCCAGCCCGGCGCTGATCGTCCATGCGCGCGATGACACCATCGCGCCCGTGGCCAGCGCCCGGTTTCTGCAGGAAAACCTGCCAGACGCCGAATTGCTTCTGCTGCCGGAAGGCGGGCATCTGCTGCTGGGCCATCACGCCCCGCTGCGCAACCGGATTGCCGCCTTCTGGCAGGCGCATCTTGATGAAGCCGATTGAAGCGAGGCGCCCGGGCGCCTAACCTCTGGCCTTGCAGGAGGGTGCCATGCGCGCAGTCATCGACCGTATCCTGAAGGCCGGGCAGGGGGATGTGACCCTGCCCGACGACGCGCTGCCGTTGCCCACGCTGTGGATGCTGGGCAAGACCGGAGCGGGCAAATCCTCGATCGTGCGCGCGCTCACCGGGGCGGGCGAGGTCGGCCAGGGGTTCGCCCCCTGCACCCGCACCGCCCGCGCCTTCGACTACCCGCCGGATCACCCGGTGCTGCGCTTTCTGGATACACGCGGGCTGGGCGAGGCCGGCTATGACCCGGACGAGGATCTGGCCGCAGCCGCACGCGGCAGCCATGCCGTGCTGCTGGTGATGCGGCTCGATGACCCGGTGCAGGGCCCGGTGCTGGCGGCGCTGAAGGCCGCCCGCCAGCGTTCGCCTGCCCTGCCGGTGCTGGCCGTGCATACCGGCGCCGATCTGGTGGCCGATGCCGGCGCCCGCTCCCGCGCCCGGGCTGCGGCGCAGGCGGCGGCGGAAAAGGTGGCGGGGGGGCGGCTGGCCTCGGTCACGCTGGCGTTGCCGGACCGGGGCACGGCCAGCGGCGTCGATGACCTGCGCGCCGAGATCGCCGCCATCCTGCCCGATCTGGCGCTGCTGATGCTGCAGGAGGAAAGCCGAGACGCCGAGGCGCGCGATTTCGCCACCCATCGCGCACTGGTCATGCGCTATGCCGCCGCCGCCGGGGCCAGCGATGCCGCGCCCTTGCTCGGGCTGGTCTCGGTCCCGGCGGCGCAGGGCGCGATGCTGCACGCGCTGGCGCGGCGGCACGGGGTGGACTGGACACCGGCGCGGGCGGGGCTTTTCGCCTCGGCCCTCGGCGTGGGGGCGGCGGTGCATTACGTCGGCAGCCATGCGCTGCGCCAGGGGGTGAAGCTGGTGCCAGTGGTCGGCCAGACACTCGGCGCGGCGGTGGCCGCCAGCGGCAGTTTCGCGGCGACCTATGCGCTGGGCCGCGCGGGTTCGGCCTGGCTGTTCCGCACTTCGCGGGGCGAGGTGGTGGACCGCGAGAGCCTGCGCAAGCTGCATGAGACCGCGCTGAAGCGGGCGCGCGATGCGTCTGGCTGACCGCCTGCGCGGCGCCTTCCTGCGCTGGAGCCAGATCGGCCTGGCGGGGTTGCTGGCGCTGCCCTTCGTGGTGGCGTCGCTGCTGGGTTTCCTATGGCTTCACGAACGCGGCTGGCTGCTGTGGTTCGTGCTGGCCACGGTGGCGCTGGTCGCAACGGTACGCGGCGGGCGGCTGCTGCTGCGCTGGCGCCGGCGCCGGCAGGCCGCGCAGCCCCAGACCGACACAGCCCCCCGGCAGGCGCAGGCCAGCCCGGTGGACCCCGACTGGACCGAGACCGAGCGCGCCGTCTATGCCCGCGCCCGTGCCCGCATCGACGAGCGGTTGAAGACCCCCCTGCCCTGGGACGCTCTGCCTGAAGAGGCGCTGGCGGTGGTGGAAGGCGTCGCCGCCGACCTGTCCGGCGGCAAGCGCAGCGCGCTGGATTTCACCCTGCCCGAGGCGCTGCTGCTGGCCGACCGCGTGCTGCTGCGCTACCGCGATTTCCTGCGCCGGCATGTGCCCTTCGCCGATCAGATTTCGCTGCGCACGCTTTATTGGCTGTGGCAGCGGCAGGACCGCGCGGTGCTGGCCTGGGAGACGGGCTTTCTGGCCTGGCGCGGCATCCGGCTGGTGATGAACCCCGCCGTGGCCGTAATGCGCGAGGCCGAGCGCGCCATCACCGCCGGGTTGCAGGACCGGCTGACCGACCAGTTCCGCCGCGATGCGCAGGCGATCCTGCTGGAAGAGGCCGCGCAGGCGGCGGTGGACCTGTATTCCGGACGGCTGCGGTTTTCCGAGGCCGAACTGATGGCCATCGAGCTGCGTTCCGAGGCCCGCGACCGTGCCCAGCTTGCCCGGCCCGATGACCCGCTGCGCATTCTGATCGTCGGGCAGGTCAGCGCCGGCAAGTCGACGCTGGTCAACGCGCTGGCCGATCAGCCCACGGCCGAAACCGACATGGCCGCCACCACCGCCCGCCCCGCCGCCCATGCCCTGGAGATCGATGGCACCCCCTGCCGGCTGGTCGATACGCCTGGGCTGGACGGCACCGAGGCGACGCTCGCGCGGCTGATCGCCGACATGGCCGAGGCCGATCTGGTGCTTTGGCTCCTTCGCGCCAACCGGCCCGGCCGGGCGCCGGATATCGCGCTGCTGGAACGGTTCGAGGCGCATTTCGCCGCCCTGCCCGCCCGGCGCCCGCCGCCGGTGGTCGTCGTCGCCTCGGCCATCGACGCGCTGTTGCCGGGCTGGCCCTATGCCGAACACCGCCTGCCCCCGGATGTGCGCGACCGGATGGGCCGGTCGATGGCGGCCATCGGCCAGGACATGGGCGGGCGGGCGGTAATCCCGGTGCGGGCAGAGCCGCCGACCTGGAACCTTGACACGCTGCAAGACGCCATCGCCGCGGCGCTGGACGAGGCGGCGATGGTGCAGCGCAACCGACGCCGGTTGCAGGGCAGCGACGAAGGCTGGCAGCTGCGCCGGAACCTTGGCACCGCGGCCCGCGGGCTGGGCAAGGGCGTCCGGGTCTTCGCCCGCCGGATGCTGGGTCGTCGCACCAACTGAGCGCGGGCCGTGACGGACCGGCTTTTTGGGCGCCGCCATGACGCGGGTCATGTTCAGGACCGCGTCGACACGGTAGACTGACGTCGCATTCGCCACGGCACATGCCTGGTTCCATTCAAGGGGGAAGCCATGTCTTTCAGATCCTTCGCCGCATCCGTCGCGCTGGTGGCCCTTGTCGCCGGCGCCGGTGCCCTTTTCGGGGCCGCGCCGGCGCAGGCCCAAAGCCGCTACGCCGGCATGAGCTGCAGCCAGTTGTGGTATGCCCGCAACCTGATCTACGCCAATCGCGGCTACTGCTTCCAGACGCAGCGCGCCATCCGCGCCTTTGGCACGCGCTGCTATCCGCCCTATGGCCGCCTGACCCAGGCCGAGCAGCGCCGGGTTGCCGAAATCCAGCGCTGGGAGCGCCGCCGCGGCTGTCGCTGAGCCCGGCCCGCGCGCGCGGACTCAGCCCGGATAACCGCCCTTGCGGTGCCATGCCCAGGCATCGGCGATCATGCGTTTGAGCGAGGAATGACGCGGCTCCCAGCCCAGTTCATCCAGCGCGCGCTTGCTGCCCGAAACCAGCGCCGCCGCGTCCCCTGCCCGGCGCGGCCCGAACCGGTGCGGCACCTTGTGCCCGGTGGCGGCGCGGGCGTGATTGATCACCTCCTGCACCGAAAAACCCGATCCGGTGCCGAGGTTGAACACCCGGCTGCCGCGCCCGTCCATCAGCCATTCCAGGCCCCGCACATGCGCCTCGGCCAGATCGGTGACATGCACGTAGTCCCGGATGCAGGTGCCGTCATGTGTGGGATAGTCGTTGCCATGGATCACCAGGGCCTTGCGCTGGCCGTCGATGGCCTCCAGCATCACCGGGATCAGATGCGTCTCTGGCCGGTGACACTCGCCGATCTCGGCCTCCGGATCGGCGCCGGCGACATTGAAATAGCGAAAAACCACCGATCGCAGCCCATCGCTGGCGCCGAAGTCGCGCAGCATCTCCTCGATGGCGCGCTTGGAAGAGCCGTAGGCGTTAAGCGGGGCCAGCAGGCTTTCCTCGGACAAGACCACGCCATCCTGCTCGCCATAGACCGCGCAGGTGGAGGAAAACACCATGTTCGGGCAACCCGCCGCCAGTGCGGCTTCGGCCAGGTTCAGGGCCCCCAGAACGTTGTTGCGCCAGTACTTGCCGGGTTCCTGCATGGCCTCTCCAACCAGGCTGGAGGCGGCGAAATGCATGACGGCGACCGGCGCATGATCACGGAAGGCGGTGTCGAGCGCCTCGCGGTCGGCGAGATCAGCCTGGATCAGCGGACCAAAGCGAACGGCCTGCGCCCAACCGGTGGAAAGGTTGTCAACCGTCACGGGCAGGAAACCACGGCTTGCCAGTGCCTTGCACGCGTGCGAGCCGATGTAGCCGGCGCCGCCCGTCACCAATACAGTTTTCAAGACAAGTCTCCGGGAACAGTTGACGAAGCAGGAGAACCTGGCGCGTGTTCTTGGCATGGCGGGCGCGTCAGTGCAATGAACCGCAGCCAGCAACTGCCGCCAGAGTAACCACATGGGCATCGCAAGAGGCCAAATTCATGGCCGATCTTCGAACGTGAGCGGTTTTTTTCTCACGCCGGCGGCGGCGGTGTGTCAGGCGCTGGAAAAGAAGGGCCTTTTAGAATAACGATTTAAGCGCGCGCCGCCTTGACTTCGAATCGGCGGCTGGCAAGCACGGGCGCCACCATGGGTTGTGTTCGACACCCGGCACCAAGGATGCTTCCGGGTGGTATCAGGCTGGAAATTGGGTGATAGGGTGGCCTTCTCTGAAAGACTGATCCTTCTGCCAAGACCCGCCAAGCGCGCCTTCATCCTCGCGCTTGATGTCATCAATGTCCCGCTTTCGCTTTATCTTACGGCGGCGCTGCTGACCGGCGGCCTTCCCGGCGCTGACTGGCTGCGTGGCGAAAGCGGCATTCTCCTGGTGCTGATGCTGGGCAGCGCCTTGCTTTCGCGCGCACTCGGGCTGCCCAGCATACAACTGAAATCATATGAAACGTCGGCGATGGCCCGCAGCGCGGCACTGGCCGCCCTGCTGGCGGCGCTGCTGAGTATCGCCAGCGTGTCCATCGGGCTGGCGCGAACGCCGGGCGAACCGGTCATCTTTGCGCTTCTGTTTCTGTTTCTCAGCGCCGCGGTCCGGCTGGCCCTTCTTCAACTGCTCATCCATCTCTACCGACGCGACGTCGCGGCGACCAAGGTGCTGATCTACGGCGCCGGCAAGACCGGCATGCAACTGGCCATGGCATTGCGGTCGCACGAGGCGGTGCGCCTGATGGGCTTCATAGACGACAACACGGTGCTGCACGGCATGACCGTGGCGGGCTTTCCGGTCTACCCTCCCCAGCAACTGGAAAAGCTGATCGACGAGCAGAAGATCGGACGGGTGCTGCTGGCGATGCCCTCGCTGTCGCCGCCACGTCAGGCGCAGGTGGCGCGGCGCGTCGCGGCGCTGGGGGTCGATGTGCAGTCGCTGCCGTCCTTCGCGCAACTGGTCGGCGAAGAGGAGATCGTGGCCGCGCTGGCGCCGGTCCTGCCCGAATCCTTCCTGGGCCGCAACAAGCTTGATGCGACGCTGAGCGGTGCCTCTTCCGGCTATGCCGGCAAGTCGGTCCTGATCTCTGGTGCGGGCGGTTCCATCGGGTCGGAACTTTGCCGACAGGTCCTGCCCTGCGCCCCGGCGCGGCTGGTGCTGCTGGAATTGTCGGAACTGGCGCTTTACAATATCGACCGCGAATTGCGCGCCCTTGCCGAAGGCAGTGGATGCGAAATCGTGCCAGTGCTGGGCTCGGTGACCGACAAGGCCAGGCTGGCCGCTGTCATGAAGCAGCAGGGTGTTCAGATCGTTCTGCATGCGGCCGCCTACAAGCATGTGCCGATGGTCGAAGCCAACCCCGAAGCGGGGGTTTTCAACAACGTCTTCGGCACGCAGATCCTGGCGCAGACAGCCATCAACTGCGGTGTCGAACGGTTCGTGCAGGTTTCCACCGACAAGGCGGTTCGGCCCACCGGCATCATGGGCGCCTCGAAGCGCCTGGCGGAACTGGTCGTCTGCGATCTGGCCCGGCGCGCGACGGGGACCATCATGACGACGGTCAGGTTCGGCAATGTTCTGGGCTCCTCGGGCTCGGTGATCCCGCTGTTTCAGGAACAGATCCTGCGGGGCGGGCCGATCACGCTGACCGATCCGCGCGTGACGCGCTATTTCATGACGGTGCAGGAGGCCACGCGGCTGGTGCTCTGGGCGGGGTCCATGGCAAAGGGTGGCGAGATTTTCGTTCTGGACATGGGCAAGCCGGTCAGCATTGAGAAACTGGCGCGTCAGATCGTCGAATCCTCCGGTTACTCGATCAGGAGCGCCAGCAACCCCGAGGGCGATATCGAGATCGCCCTCACCGGCCTGCGTCCGGGCGAAAAGCTGCATGAGGAGCTTTCCATTCTGCCGGATCTGCTGCCAACGCAGCATCCGAAGCTTTTCCAGGCCGTGGAAGAGAGCCTGACCGATTTCGAACTGGCGCGTGCCCTGCAAAGCCTGAGCGCAGCCCTGGCGCAGCAGGATGCCGAAAGCGTGGTGGAAGAGGCGATCCGCTGGGTGAAACGCGACCTGATCAAGAACGAAGACCGCCGCCGGAATGAAAGCGCAGCGCCCTGACTGCGCAAGCGCCTGCCTTGATGCGAAGCAGCTTCATTCGCGTGGCCGCGCCCCCCTCCGCCCTTCTTCCATTATGGGAGCGCATGCTGTGGCCGGGATCCAGTTTCCCGGCGATTTGCTCCTATATGATCTGCACGTGGTCGATCAGGGCATCCAGATCGCCGTATCCGATCAGGAAGATCTCTGTGCCGGCATTCACCAGGTTGAAATCCAGATGCACATCGCCGTCGCGCGTCACCGAACCGAACCGCTGGATGTTCTCGGCCAGATCACGGTCCCTGAACCGGCCGAACAGCCCGGGCGCCAGCATCAGGATATCGCCCCCGGCGGGGTTGAAGTCCATTACCCGGTTGTTGTCGTTGTTGCGGTAGAAGGTGAAGGCATCGGGGCCGGAACCACTGTAGAGCCTGTCGAAACCGGGGCCGGGCATGATGGTGTCATTACCCGAACCGCCATAGATGATATCGGCCCCGGCATCGCCCATCAGCACGTTGTTGCCGGCGTTGCCATAAAGGATATCGGCGCGCGGCCCGCCGCTGAGCCTGTCATCGCCGGGGCCGCCGTGCAGCGCGTCCAACCCCGGGCCGCCGCGCAGATCGTTGTTGCCCTCGCTCGCGTAAAGCAGGTCGTCTCCCTGGCCGCCGCGCATCGAGTCATCGCCCGGGCCGCCGCGCAGCGTGTCGTCGCCGTCGCCGCCCCAGACCAGATTGTTGCCCCGGCTTAGCTCGATAACATCGTCGCCGGCAAAGCCGAAGATCGTGTCGTCGCCTGGGCCGTCGGTCAGGCGGTCGTCGCCGGATGTCCCGCGGATGCTCTGGCCGGCGTCAGGGTCAGGCGGCGGGCTGGGGGCGGGCGGCGGGGTCACAGTTTCCGGCGGCGTGGGGGGCGTCGGTTCCGCCGGCGGTGAAGGCTCTGCGGATGGGGGCGGCGATGAAGGTGGGCGCGGCGCAGGTGGCGGCGGCGGTGGCGGTGTCGGCTCGGG
>SKNG01000282.1 GCA_007120685.1 Paracoccaceae bacterium
AGGCGGTGTTCCAGATCTTCGACGCGCTGAGCTTCTCCCTGGCCTATATCATCGGCGCCGCCGTGCTGCTGGCCGGGGCCGACCCGCGGCTGGTGATCCCGCTGATGATCTGGCTGGCGCTTTACATCGCGCTCCTGCGCTGGACGATCCGCCATGTCACCCCGGCGTCCAAGGCCGCGGCGGATGCGCGCTCTGTCGTCACGGGGCGGGTGGTCGATGCCTACACGAACATCCATGCCGTGAAGCTGTTTTCCCATCACGCGCGCGAGCTGGATCACGCCAAGGAGGCTATCGAGCATACACGTGTGACGATCCAGAAGGAAATGCGCATCTTCACCGTGATGGATTTCTGCCTTGTGCTGCTGAACGGGTTTTTGATCGTCTCGGTAGTGGGCTGGGCGATCTTCCTGTGGTCCGGCGATGCGGCCAGCCTGGGCGTGGTGGCCGCCGCCGCGGCGCTGGTCTTGCGGCTCAACGCCATGACCGGCTGGATCATGTGGGCGGTCAGCAGTTTCTTCCGCAATCTGGGCGTGGTGGCCGAGGGGATGGAAACCATCGCCCAGCCGATCACCCTGACCGACAGCCCCGGGGCGAAGCCGCTGGATTACCGCGAGGGGCGGATCGAGCTGAAGGGCGTGAGCCATCATTACGGCCAGGCGCGGGGCGGCCTGCAGGATGTGTCGCTGAGCATCGCGCCGGGCGAGAAGATCGGCATCGTCGGCCGGTCCGGTGCGGGGAAATCGACGCTAGTGAAGCTGCTGTTGCGTTTCTATGACGCCGAGGCGGGGGAAATCCTGATCGACGGGCAGGACATCAGGGGCGTGACGCAGGACAGCCTGCGCGCCCGCATCGGCATGGTGCAGCAGGACACCAGCCTGCTGCACCGATCAGTGCGTGAGAACATCCTCTACGGCCGGCCGGGGGCGAGCGAGGCCGAGATGCTGGCCGCCGCGCGGCGGGCCGAGGCGCATGAGTTCATCCAGGGCCTGAGCGATGCCGACGGGCGGCAGGGCTATGATGCGCGGGTGGGCGAGCGGGGGGTGAAACTGTCCGGCGGGCAGCGGCAACGGATCGCGATTGCGCGGGTGATCCTGAAGGATGCGCCGATCCTGGTGCTGGACGAGGCGACCTCGGCCCTTGACAGCGAGGTGGAGGCGGCGATCCAGGAGACGCTTTACGGCGTCATGGAGGGCAAGACGGTGATCGCCATCGCGCACCGGCTGTCGACGCTGGCGCGGATGAACCGGATCATCGTGCTGGACGAGGGCCGCGTGGTGGAAGAGGGCCCGCATGCGGCGCTGCTGGCGCAGGGCGGGCTTTATGCGCGGTTCTGGGCGCGGCAGTCCGGCGGCTTCATCGGGCTGGACCCCGAGGCGGCGGCGCAGTGATCCGGGCGCGGGACCTGGCCTGGGGCGGGGGAAGGGGGGCGCTGCCCCCCTCTTGGCCTGACGGCCAATTCACCCCCCGGGATACTTCTGGAGCAAAGAGGAACAAGGCTGCGGGGGCGGGATGAAGATTGCCGATCTGATCGATCCGTTTCAGCCCGCGCACGGGCCGCCGCCGCGCAGCCTTTGGGCCTTCATCCACTGGGGGCTGCAGGGGGCCTGGCCGGTGTTGCTGGTGGCGGCCGGCATCTCGGCGCTGGCCGGCGTGGCCGAAGTGCTGTCGGCGCTGGTGCTGGGGGCGGTGATCGATCTGGCACTGGGCTCCGAAGAGGGGCGGTTCTTTACCGACAACTGGCTGGCGCTGGTGGGTTTTGCGCTGTTCTTCGTGGTGTTGCGGCCGGTGGCATTCGGCCTGTCCTCGGCGGCGAACACGATCGTTGTGCAACCCAATGTCAACGTGCTGGTGCAGGCGCGGCTGAATCGCTGGACGCTGGGCCAGCCGGTGACATTTTTCGACGATGATTTCGCCGGAAGGATCGCGCAGAAACAGGTGCAGACCGCGCGCGCACTGACCGAGGTGGTCAACGAGACGATCAACACCGTGTCCTTCGCGCTGGCCTCGATCGTCGGCTCGGTGGTGCTGCTGATGGTGATCGACCTGCGGCTGTCGGCGGCGCTGGCGGTGTGGATGGTGGGCTATTTCGCCCTGATCCGCGTTTTTCTGCCCATGGTGCGCGAACGCTCTGCGGCGCGGGCGGGGGCGCGGGCCAGCGTGGCCGGGCAGGTGGTGGACACGATCACCAACATCAAGACGGTGAAACTGTTTGCCCATGCCGATCACGAAGACCGCGCGGCGCTGGCCGCGATGGACGGGTTCCGCGACAAGGCCATCGCCTTCGGCAAGGTGCAGGCCGCGTTCCGCTTCTGGTTGATGGGGATGGCCGGGATGCTGCCGGTGCTGCTGATCGGCGGCACCGCCTGGCTGTGGTCACTGGGCCAGGCCAGCCCCGGCGACATCGCCGCCGCCGGCGCCGTGGCGATCCGCATCGCGCAGATGACCGGCTGGGTGAGTTTCGTGGTGATGACCATCTACGGCGATCTGGGCGAGGTGGAGGACGGGATGAAGACCCTGACCCCCCCGCCAGGGTTGGTGGATGCGCCCGATGCCGCGGATCTGGGCCGGGTGAAGGGGGCGGTGCGTTTCGATGGGGTTGGCTTCGCCTATGGCCGGCAGTCCGGCGGGGTGGAGCGGATCGCGCTGGACATCGCGCCGGGCGAGAAGATCGGTATCGTCGGGGCTTCTGGCGCGGGGAAGTCGACGCTGGTGGCGCTGCTCTTGCGGCTTTACGATACCGAGGCCGGGCGGGTGCTGGTCGATGGGCAGGATGTGCGCGGCGTAACGCAGGAAAGCCTGCGCGTGCAGGTCGGCATGGTGACGCAGGAAACCGCGCTTTTCAACCGCTCTGCCCTGGACAACATCCGCTATGGCCGCCCCGATGCCAGCCGGGCCGAGGTGGAGGCGGCCGCGCGCGCCGCGCAGGCGCATGAGTTCATCGTGGGTCTGCGCGACCATGCCGGCCGGGCGGGCTATGAGGCGCATCTGGGCGAACGCGGCGTGCGGCTGTCCGGCGGGCAGCGGCAGCGGATCGCGCTTGCCCGCGCCTTCCTGAAGGACGCGCCGATACTGGTGCTGGACGAGGCGACCTCGGCGCTGGATAGTGAGGTGGAAGCCGAGGTGCAGGCAGCGCTGGAGCATCTGATGGCCGGCAAGACGGTGCTGGCGATCGCGCACAGGCTGTCCACCATCGCGGCGATGGACCGGATCATCGTGTTGAAGGCCGGCCGGATTGTTGAAGAGGGCAATCACGAGGCGCTGCTTGCACAGGATGGGGTCTATGCGCGGTTCTGGGCTCGGCAGTCCGGCGGGTTCATCGGGGAGGATGAGGGGGTGTGATGGATCTGGAGACGGTGACGGCGGATGCCTTTGGCCGCAGCCTTCGGGGGCTGGGGGTGAACCTGCTATGCCACGATGTGCGCGCCATGGCGGGGTTTCTGGAAGGGGTGCTGGGGCTTTCGATCCATCGCTTGAGCGCGGATTTCGCCCTGGCACGGCATGGTGATGTGCTGATCCAGTTGCATGCCGATGGCACTTTCGGACGCCATCCGCTGCTGGGGCTGGTGCCCGAGGCGCCGCCGCGCGGGGGCGGGGTGCAGCTTTATCTTTTCGGGATCGACCCCGACGCCGCCTGCGCACGGGCCGAGGCGGCAGGGGTGATGGTGCTTGAGGCACCCGCCGACAAGCCGCATGGGCTGCGGGAGGCGACGATCCTGTCACCCGAGGGGTACGCTTTCTCCCCGGCCATCGCGCTGCCCTGACGGTGGGTCTGGGCGAAGGTGCCGCACTTGCCCAACGGGCCGGGCTGCGGCATGGGGTGGACATGATCACCATCGAACGCCTCAACCTGCGCGGCGACGGCGTTGCCGGAGACGTCACGGTTGGCCGGGCCCTGCCCGGCGAGTCGGTAACGGGTGACGCCGTGGCCGGACGTATCGCGCAGCCGCGCATCGTGACACCTTCGCCGCGGCGGGTGGCGGCGCCGTGCCGGCATTACCGGGGTTGCGGCGGCTGCGCCCTGCAACATGCCGATGAGGCCTTCGTTGCCGAGTGGAAGCAGGCGGTGGTGCGCCAGGCGGTGGCAAGGCAGGGGCTGGAAGCGCCGTTTCGGCCCATCCATGTTTCGCCACCGGGCAGCCGGCGGCGGGCGACGCTGGCCGGGCGGCGGCTGAAGTCGGGCGCGCTGGTTGGATTTCACGCCCGCGCCTCGGATACGCTGACGGCGATCCCGGATTGCCTGCTGCTGGCGCCGGCGCTGATGCGGGCATTGCCGGGGCTGGAGGCGCTGGTGGCCGCCGGCGCCTCGCGCAAGGCCGAGATGGCGCTGGCGGTAACGGCGCTGGAGGGCGGGGTGGATGTGGCGGCGCGGGGTGGCCGGGCGCTGGATGCGGGGCTGCGCGTGGCGCTGCCGGGCATTGCTGCCGCACATGGGCTGGCGCGACTGACCTGGGATGGCGAACTGCTCTGGCAGCCTACGCCGCCGGTCCTGCAACTGGGCCGCGCGCGGGTGCCGGTGCCGCCGGGGGCCTTTCTGCAGGCCACGCCGCAGGGCGAGGCGGCGCTGGTGGCCGCCGTGCGCGAGGCGGTGTCGGGTGCTGCCCGGGTCGGCGATCTCTTTGCCGGTTGTGGCACCTTCGCCCTGCCCTTGGCAGAGGCGGCCGAAGTGCACGCGGTGGAAGGGGACGGCAGCGCCCTGGCAGCGCTGGATGCTGGCTGGCGGAGTGCCGTGGGGCTGAAGCGGGTCAGCACCGAACGCCGCGACCTGTTCCGCCGCCCCCTGATGCCGGACGAGCTGTCCCGCTTGAACGCGCTGGTGATCGACCCGCCGCGGGCCGGGGCGGCGGCGCAGATGGCCGAGGTGGCGCAGGCCGCCGCTGCGGGAAAGGCGCCGGGCGTGGTGGCCATGGTGTCCTGCAATCCGGTGACATTCGCCCGCGATGCCGCCGTGCTCGTTGGCGCCGGATATCGCCTGGAATGGGTGCAGGTAGTGGATCAGTTCCGATGGTCGGCCCATGTGGAGCTTGCAGCAAGGCTGGTGCAGGCTCATATGGCGCGCAACTGACAATCCGGGGAGGGGGGCGCTGCCCCCCGTCGGCTGCGCCGACTCCCCCCCGGCGTATTTCGGGCAAGATGAAAGGGCCGAGGATGGGTGAAGAAGGGCGATCGACCAGCCGGCAGAAGGTCGCGGCGTTTCTGGACCTCGCCTGGGTTCGCAACGGGATCATCGGGGTGATCCTGTTCAATGCCGTGATCCTGGGGATGGAAACGTCGGGTCGGATCATGGCGGTCGCGGGCGACGTGATCATCGCCCTTGACCGCTTGTGCCTGACCATCTTCGTCATCGAGATCGGCCTGAAGCTCTATGCGCAGCGCCTGTCGTTCTTCCGGCAGGGCTGGAATGTCTTCGATTTCGTCATTGTCGGCATTTCGCTGGTCCCCGGCGCGGGGGCCTACACGGTGCTGCGGGCGCTGCGCATCCTGCGTCTGATGCGCGTGGTCTCGGTCACGCCAAGCCTGCGCCGCGTGGTCGAGGGCTTTCTGAGGGCTCTGCCCGGGATGGGGTCGGTTTTCCTGCTGATGACGATGATCTTCTACATCGGCGCGGTGATGGCCACGAAGCTGTTTCAGGCCAGCTTCCCGCAATGGTTCGGGTCGCTTGGCGCGAGCGCCTATTCGCTGTTCCAGATCATGACGCTGGAGTCCTGGTCGATGGGCATCGTCCGCCCGGTGATGGAGGTCTATCCCTATGCCTGGGCCTTTTTCGTGCCCTTCATCATGATGACCACCTTCGCCGTGGTGAACCTGCTGGTCGGTCTGATCGTCAATTCGATGCAGGACGCCCATGCCGAGGAGTCGAACAAGCAGACCACCGACTACCGCGACGAGGTGCTGGCCCGTCTGCGCAAGATAGAGGCGCGGCTGGAGGCGAGCGAGCGCGAGCGGGGCTGAAACGCTTGTGCGAATCGCTGCCCGGGTGCAGCCTTGCCCGGCAGCATCGGGTCTGCCCAGGGGAGAGAAAGCCATGTGCCACGTCTGCGTGATGGAAAGAGTGAAGTCGGAGATGCTGTCGCGGCGGGCTCTGTTTCGGGTCGGCGCGGCCGGGGCGGCTGCGGCAACGCTGGGGGCCGGTCTGGCCCCGCGCCCGGCGCTGGCGCAGGGCCATACCGACGTAATGGATATGACGCACCTTCTGACCGAGGATTTCCCGACCTTCTTCGGGGAACAATGGGCGCACAAGATCCCGGTCTTCAACTTCGACGAGCACGGCCTTTTCGGCAACGAATGGCGCCTGAACGAACATGTCGGCACCCATATGGATGCGCCGCTGCACTTCAGCCGGGACGGGCTGTCGGTCGATGAACTGCCGGTGCGCAACTTCGTCGCCCCCTTGTGCGTGATCGACATCCGCGAGCGCGCCGACGCCGACCCCGACACCAGCGTCACGCCGGACGACATCGCCGCCTGGACCGCCGCGCACGGGCCGATCCCGGACGGCGCCTGTGTCGCCATGCTGTCGGGGTGGGACGCACATGTGCGCACGCCGAAGTTTCGTAACGCCGATGACGAGGGCGTGATGCACTTCCCCGGCTTCCATGGCGAAGCTGCCGCGATGCTGCTGGAAACCGGCGCGGCGTCGATTGCGGTCGACACGCTGTCGCTCGATCCCGGGCCGTCAGCGGACATCCCGGTCCATCTGTCCTGGCTACCAGCGAACCGGTTCGGCGTCGAATGCATGGCGAATCTCGCAGGCGTGCCGGCCGCGGGGGCGACCGTCATCATTGCCCCGCCGAAGCTCGAAGGTGGCTCGGGCGGAACGACACGCGTTTTCACCCTGGTCTGATGGCCACCGTCCCCCTGCTGAACGACGAGGCCGCGAGCGACGAGGCGCGCGCGGTCTTCGACGCCATCCGCGCCGCGCGCGGCGGCGATTACGTCAACAACTTCTGGCGCGCGCTGGCCCATGACCCGGCGCTTCTGCGCGCCACATGGGAGCGGCTGCAGGATGTCATGGCCCCCGGCGCACTGGACCCGATGGTTAAGGAGCTGATCTATATCGCCGTCTCTACCGTCAACGGCTGCAGCTATTGCGTGCACAGCCACACGGCGGCGGCGCGGGCACGCGGGATGAGCGCGGCGCAGCACGGCGAGTTGATGGCAGTCATCGCCCTGGCCATGCAGACCAATGCGCTCGCCACCGCCCTGCAGGTGGAAACCGACGACCGTTTTCAGGCCTGATCCGCCCCCGCGCTTTCCGGTTGCGCCCGCCCGGCGCCCGGCTATAACCCGCCCAATTTGCGCGCCGCCCGGATGCCCGGGCAGGCGCCTGCCGATTGCGGGGTCAGCCATGCCGAAAAGAACCGATATCAGCTCGATCATGATCATCGGTGCGGGACCCATCGTCATCGGTCAGGCCTGCGAATTCGACTATTCCGGCGCCCAGGCCTGCAAGGCGCTGCGGGAAGAGGGCTACCGGGTGATCCTGGTCAACTCCAACCCCGCCACCATCATGACCGACCCCGGCCTGGCCGACGCCACCTATATCGAACCCATCACGCCAGAGGTGGTGGCCAAGATCATCGAGGCAGAGCGCCCCGATGCCCTGCTCCCCACCATGGGCGGGCAGACCGGGCTGAACACCGCGCTGGCGCTGGCCGACATGGGCGTGCTGGAGCGTTTCGGCGTGGAACTGATCGGCGCCAACCGCGCCGCCATCGAGATGGCCGAGGACCGCAAGCTGTTCCGCGAGGCGATGGACCGCATCGGGCTGGAAAACCCGCGCGCGACCATCGTGTCCGCCCCGAAACGCGCCGACGGGCGGCTGGACATCAACGCCGGCGTGGCCGAGGCGCTGGCCGCGCTGGAAGAGGTCGGCCTGCCCGCCATCATCCGCCCCGCCTATACGCTGGGCGGCACCGGCGGCGGGGTGGCCTATAACCGCGATGATTACGAGGCGATCTGCCGGTCCGGCCTGGATGCCAGCCCCGCCGGGCAGATCCTGATCGACGAATCCCTGCTGGGCTGGAAGGAATTCGAGATGGAGGTGGTGCGCGACCGCGCCGACAACGCCATCATCGTCTGTTCCATCGAAAACGTCGATCCGATGGGCGTGCACACGGGCGACAGCATCACCGTCGCCCCGGCGCTGACCCTGACCGACAAGGAATACCAGATCATGCGCAACGGCTCGATCGCCGTGCTGCGCGAGATCGGGGTCGAAACCGGCGGATCCAACGTGCAATGGGCGATCAACCCCGCCGACGGGCGGATGGTGGTGATCGAGATGAACCCGCGGGTGTCGCGCTCCTCGGCCTTGGCATCAAAGGCCACGGGCTTTCCCATCGCCAAGATCGCCGCCAAGCTGGCGGTGGGCTATACTCTCGATGAACTGGACAACGACATCACCCGCGTCACGCCGGCCAGTTTCGAGCCCTCCATCGACTATGTCGTGACCAAGATCCCGCGCTTTGCGTTCGAGAAATTCCCCGGCGCGCAGCCCCTGCTGACCACGGCGATGAAGTCGGTGGGCGAGGTGATGGCTATCGGCCGCACCTTCCACGAATCGGTGCAGAAGGCGCTGGCGGGGATGGAAACCGGCCTCAGCGGCTTTGACGAGATCGCCATACCCGGCGCGCCGGACCGCGCCGCCGTGATCAAGGCGATTTCCGAACAGACCCCGGACCGGCTGCGGCTGATCGCCCAGGCCATGCGCGAAGGGCTGGGCGATGAAGAGATCATCGCCGCCACGGCTTTCGATCCCTGGTTCCTGTCCCGCATCCGCGAAATCGTCGAGGCCGAGGCGCGGATCCGCGCGATCGGCCTGCCGGGAGATGCCGAGGGGCTGCGAGCGTTGAAGATGCTGGGCTTCACCGATGCCCGCCTGGCGGCGCTGACCGGGCAGGAGGAAAGTGCCGTGCGCCGCACCCGCCGCACCGCCGGGGTGGTGGCGGCCTTCAAGCGCATCGACACCTGCGCCGCCGAATTCGAGGCCCAGACACCCTATATGTATTCCACCTACGAGGCGCCCGCGATGGGCGATGTGGAATGCGAGGCGCGACCGTCCGGGCGCAAGAAGGTGGTGATTCTGGGCGGCGGGCCGAACCGGATCGGCCAGGGGATCGAATTCGACTATTGCTGCTGCCACGCCTGTTTCGCGCTGACCGATGCGGGCTATGAGACGATCATGATCAACTGCAACCCGGAAACGGTGAGCACCGATTACGACACCTCGGACCGGCTGTATTTCGAGCCCCTGACGCTGGAACATGTGCTGGAAATCCTGCGCGTGGAGCAGTCCAACGGCACGCTGCACGGGGTGATCGTCCAGTTCGGCGGGCAGACGCCGCTGAAACTGGCCAACGCCCTGCAGGACGAGGGGATCCCGATCCTGGGCACCTCGCCCGATGCCATCGACCTGGCCGAAGACCGCGAGCGGTTCCAGAGGC
>SKNG01000330.1 GCA_007120685.1 Paracoccaceae bacterium
ACACTCATCCTTCTCGGCTAATTCTATACAGGCCCGAGAGCGTCGCCTCCACGAGGATGCATAACATACTGATTATCAGATCAAAAAATCCTTTGATCTATCCTGCCCCATTACGGAAGGATATCCTTGCCTATCAGCAGCAGCGCCGGCCGATCCGCCCGCCCGGCATGGACGCCCCGCCCCCGCGCCGCGTGACGTTGGCCCGCGACAGCCTCTCCGCCGTGGCCTGGCAGATGCTGCGCGACATGGGCCATATCTTCCGCAGCGGGAGCATCAAACGGGACCGCGGGCGCGTGTTGCAGGCGCATTGGGATACGCTGGACCGGCCCTTCGCGGCGCTGCGCGAGGAAGAGGCGCAGGGCATCCGCCCCTCGGTCGTGTTTTCGCCGATGCTGATCGAAAGCGGCGCGCCCTTCTTCATCTCCAATCTGGATCTGCAGGCGTTCCGCACCAAGTTCAGCCGCAACAACAAGAGCAATGCCGATGAGCACTCGGCCGAGCTTTTCCGCGTGATGCCCGGCGCTCATGCCGAAGACGGGCTGACGGTGGCGACCGCTGCGCGGCTGTCGGCGACCTTTCCCTATATCGTGCCGGCGGTATCGCTGCCGACGGCGCCGCACCGCCGGGTGGTCGATGCCGGTTATTACGACAACTATGGCATCGATGTGGTGACCGGCATCCTGAACACCGATGAAGTGCGCGACTGGGTGGTGCGCAACTGCTCGGGCGTGCTGGTGATCGCCCTGCGCGCCTTTGCCGACGAATCGCAGGAAGACACGCCGGAAGCGGCCCCGGATGCCCGGCCCGCTGCCTGGATCCGTGCGCTTGTGCGGCTGTTCTGGTGGCTGACCAGCCCGGTGGAGGCGATGTTCAACGCGCGCGGTTCCTCGCAGACATTCCGCAATCAGGAACAGTTGCGCCTGACGCGGAGCCTCTATGGCGCGGCGCTGGCCGAGGCGAAGATGAAAGCGGGTGGGGCAAGTGGGGGCGGGTTCGCAAACTGGCAGCAGCAGGGGCGCGATTTCATCGATATCGTGACCTTCGCCTGCGCCGAGGAATCGTCGATGTCCTGGCACCTGAGCGCGACCGACATGCGCCGGCTGCGCTGCGCCGCGAAAGCGGTCACGGCAAGGGAACGGGCCGACATGAAGCGGTTGCTGACGCTGTGGAACGGGCAGCAGGGCAGCAAGCCGCCACAGGCCTGATACCGCATCCCGCCTCGGGCCATCGCGAACCGCCGGAAGACGGGCTTTCGAAAGCCCGTTTCAACGCGCCCTCATAGGCGCGTTGCCTGCAACCAGGCAGTGCGTTCAACCTGAAACGGTGTGAAAGGCCCTATCGCCGCGCGAACAGCCGCTCGATATCGGCCAGGCTCAGCGCCACCCAGGTTGGCCGGCCGTGGTTGCACTGGCCGGAATGCGGCGTCGCTTCCATCTCCCGCAAGAGCGCGTTCATCTCCTCGCCGCTCATCCGCCGGCCGGACCGCACCGAGCCGTGACAGGCCATGCGGCTGAGCACGGCATCAATGCGTGCCTCCAGCATCCGCCCGCCGCCCTGATCGGCCAGTTCGTCGGCAATGTCGCGCAACAACGCGCCGGCATTGCAGGGGCCCAGCGCGGCGGGGGTGGCGCGTACCGCCAGAGTCTCACCGCCAAAGGGTTCGATCACCAGCCCCAGTGCTGCCAGCGTCTCGGCCTGTTCGGCCAGCATCGCGGCCTCGCCCGAGCGCAGGGTGACGATTTCGGGGATCAAGAGCGCCTGCGCCGGCACACCATGGTCTGCGCGCTGGGCCTTCAGTCGTTCATAGACCAGCCGCTCATGCGCAGCGTGCTGATCGACGATCACCAGCCCGTCTCTGGTCTGGGCGATGATGTAGTTTTCATGGATCTGCGCCCGCGCGGCCCCCAGCGGGGCGCCCACCGGCCCGGCCTCTGGCTCGACGCGGGCGGAAGGGGCGGCGCCGGCAAAACCCAGCCCCGCCTCGGCCAGACCGGTCGGCGGCGCCTCGGGCGCCTGTAGGCGCAGGCTTTCGGCCAGCGCCGATCCCGAGGGGCGGGTCGGCGGCTGCCAGCCGTAAACGCGCGCGGGCGGCGGGTCGGTGGCGGGCGTGCCCTCGCTTCTGAACTTGCCGAGAGCGGCATCGGAAAGCACCGGCGCGCCGCGATGGCCGGATTCCGCCAGTGCGTGGCGCAGGGCCGAGACGATCAGGCCCCGCACCAGGCCGGGATCGCGGAAACGCACCTCGGCCTTGGCCGGGTGGACGTTCACATCCACCAGTTCCGCCGTGCAGTCGATGAACAGCGCCGCCGCCGGGTGCCGGTCACGGGGCAGCAGGTCGCCATAGGCTGCACGCAGGGCGCCCAGTAGCAGCTTGTCGCGCACCGGGCGGCCGTTGACGAACAGGAACTGTTCGACCGCCGCGCCGCGGGAATAGGCGGGCAGGGCGGCTTGTCCGGACAGGCGGAAACCCTCGCGCTCGGCAGCGATCCGGATGGCATTCGCGGCGAAATCACGGCCCAGCAGGCGGGCCAGACGGGCCTCCAGCGCCTTGAACAGGTCGCCCTGTTCGGCGTCCAGCCGCAGGATCTGACGTTCCTTGCCGGCGGTGACGTCGGTCAGAGTGAAGCCTACGTCCGGTGCCGCCATCGCCAGCCGGCGCAGCACATCGGCAATCGCCTTGGCCTCGGCCTGATCGGAGCGCATGAACTTCAGCCGCGCGGGCGTGGCGTGGAACAGGTCGCGCAATTCGACCCGCGTGCCGGGGTTCAGCGCGGCCGGTTCCACCGCGCCCAGGCGCCCGCCATCGACGGTGATTCGCGCACCCTCCTGCCCGGCAGCGCGCGAGGCGATGGTCAGCCGGCCCACGGCGCCCAGGCTGGGCAGCGCCTCGCCCCGGAAGCCAAACGAATGGATGTTCAGCAGGTCGCTGCCGTCTATCTTTGACGTGGCATGGCGCGACAGCGCCAGCGGCAGGTCACCCTTCGCCATGCCGTGGCCGTCATCGCTTACCCGGATTAGCGCCTTGCCGCCATGAGCATAGGCCACTTCCACCCGCCGCGCGCCGGCATCCAACGCGTTCTCCACCAGTTCCTTCACCGCCGAGGCAGGCCGCTCCACCACCTCGCCCGCAGCGATGCGATTCGCCGCAGCATCGTCAAGCTGACGAATCCGAGGGGGCTGAGAAGGCTCTATATTGCGGCTGGGGGCGTTCATGCCACAATGGATAGCATGACCGCCCCCGCTTGCCTAGCGGATATGCCCGGTCAGATACGCAGCAAGGGCTGCAACATCCGGGGCAGCAGGGTGTTGAAACGTAACGGCGCGTCGGTCGCAGCCAGACAGATGCAATCGACACCGGCCTCGGCCACCGGGCTGTGCTCGTCAACTTCGGTCGCAATCTCGATATCGCCGGGTCCGAAACGGTCGGTCGAATCGCTGAAAGCGCCTTGCAGAACCAAGGTCAATTCGGTGCCCTGATGGCCATGATCCGGAACCCCGGCCCCGGCGGGAATGTAGAGCAGGCGGGCCGATGCACTGCGATCCGTCGGCAGGATCGCCTGGCGCACGCCACCGCCGACCGGCCTCCAACGCACCGCGTCCAGATCGCCACCGACATATCGCGCCAGCGGTCCCGGTAAAATGCCTTGGCGACGCGGTGCCGGTTGCGCCTTGCGCAACTGATCACCACCAGCGCGAATGCGCGCCATGGTCGCGGCCAGACTGTCGCCACCCACGGCTTGTTCGGTTTCGACCACATCGTCCAGGGACGATTCCAGAAGCGCACCGCCGACCGCGTCGAAGCTTTCCAGCCGGGCGCGGCATTCGTCGCACATCGAGATATGACTGGCGACGACCAGATTGAACGCCTCGGGCAGTTGCCCGGCACTGTAGCCCATCAGAAGGGCGTCTGAGAGATGATGACGAATCATCGTACATACCTTTACGTCATGGACTGGCGCAGTTTCTCCAACGCCAGCCTTATCCTGGATTTGATCGTGCCGAGTGGCAGACCGGTTACCTTGGCGATCTCCCCATGGGACATGTCACCAAAATAAGCCTGTTCGATCAGTTCCCTCTGGTTATCGGGCAGGTCTTTCAATGCCTGCCCCAACTTCTTGCTTTCCTGCTGCAGGGCCAGTGCGTCGGCCTGATCAGGCTCCGGCTCCGGCCCCCAGGGCAGATCCTCCGGCTCGGGCCGCCTGGCCCGGCGCAGAATGTCGATGCGGCGGTTGCGGGCAATGGTGAATACCCAGGTCGCCACGCTGGCGCGCGCCGGGTCGAACAGATGCGCCTTTTGCCAAACCGTTGCCATCACGTCCTGCATGCATTCTTCTGCCAGCGCGCCATCGGTGCCGGACTTGATCAGGAATGCCTTTACCCTCGGCGCGAAATGGCCGAAAAGCTTTGCAAAGGCTTCTTCATCGCTGTCGCGCGCAACGCGCAGCATTTCGGCCACCCATTCGCCGGTTTCCACATTCTCTGCGTTGCCCGTGCCGCCCGTCAAAATCGTCATTCCCCCGGCCATATCAGGCCCGGCAGTCCGGGCCGTGCGAGCCCCTGGGGGCCGCTGCACCGTTATCGACGTTTCGTTGAGCGTCTGCAACATGACCTGATTACGCATCTGACAAACCGGCGGATCACAGAAAAGATAAACGGCGCCTGCAATAATCCGCACCGTCGCACGCTGCGTATAAAAAACGTGACACAGTAAGGAACGACCGCATGCCCTTCGAACACCGCCCTCTTCATCCTCGCCGCGTTGCGGTCATCGGCGCCGGCATTTCCGGCATGGCCGCCGCCTGGCTGCTGGCCCCCGGGGCGCGGGTCACGCTTGTCGAGGCTGCGTCACGTCTGGGCGGGCATGCGCGCACAGTCATCGCGGGCAAGCGGGGCGACCAGCCGGTCGACACCGGCTTCATCGTTTTCAACCACGCCAACTACCCCAACCTGACCGCGATGTTCGAGGCGCTGGGCGTGCCCAGCGTGCCGTCGAACATGAGCTTCGGCGCGTCCTTCGATGGTGGGCGGTGCGAATACAATCTGAATTCGCTGGATCAGATCTTCGCGGCGCGGCGCAACATCGCCGACCCGCGTTTCCTGCGCATGATCCGCGATATTCTGCGGTTCAACGCGCGGGCCGAGGCCGCGGCGACCCCCGGCATGACCATCGGCGATCTGGCCGACACGCTGGGCCTGGGCCGTTGGTTTCGCGAACGCTACATCCAGCCTTTCTCTGGCGCTATCTGGTCCACGCCCAAATCGCAGATCATGGGCTTCCCGGCCCGCGCGATGGTCGATTTTTTCCGCAATCATGCGCTGCTCGGCTACAGCGGACAGCACCAGTGGATGACCGTGCAGGGTGGGTCCATCGAATACGTGCGCCGGCTGGAGGCTGATCTGCTGTCCCGCGGCGTTGACATCCGCAAGGGGGCACCGGTGCGCGGCATCCGTCGCCCGGGGCCTGGGGTAGAGGTCCGGCTGGACGGCGGCGAGTGGGAAGAATTCGACGAGGTGATCCTGGCCACGCATTCGGACGTCGCGCTGTTCCTGCTGGCCGATCCTTCGCGCGACGAGGCCGCGGCGCTGGGCGCCGTGGCGTATCAGGACAACCACGCCGTCCTGCATGCCGATGCCAGCATCATGCCGAAGCGGCGCAAGTGCTGGGCAAGCTGGACCTACACCGAACATACCCCGGCCTGCCGCGAGAAGATCAGCCTGTCATACTGGATGAACTCGTTGCAGCCGATCCCGCAGGATGACCTGCATATTGTCACGCTGAACGCCACCCGGCCCATCGACGAGCGGCTGATCTACGACACCCACACCTTCCGCCATCCGGTATATGATCTGGCTGCATTTGCCGCGCAGAACCGTATCCGGGGCTTCAACGGCACCCGCAACACCTGGTTCTGCGGCGCCTGGATGCGCAACGGCTTTCACGAGGACGGCTTCGCCTCGGCCGTCGATGTGGTGCAGACGATGACCAGCGATGCCGAACGCATGGGGGCGGTGGCGTGAGCCATCTGGAGCATCTGGCCGGGCGCACGTTTCATGGGCGCCGGGGGGCGGTCACAAACCGCTTTACTTACGGCGTGGATTACCTGCTGCTGGATGCAGAGGACGGCGCGCTGCAGGCGCCGGTGCTGTTTCGCCGCAACCGCCGCTGGCCGGTATCGCTGCATGACACTGACCACGGCGGCGCGCGCGGCGCCGGGCAGGGCGCGGCCTGGGTGCGGCAGGTGTTGGCGCAGGCCGGGCTGGACCGCGCGGACGGGCGCATCCTGCTGCTGGCGCAACCGCGCGTGCTGGGCCATGTGTTCAACCCGGTCAGCTTCTGGCTTTGTCACGGCCGGGACGGCACGCTGCGTTGTGTGATCGCCGAGGTCAACAACACCTTCGGCGACCGCCATTCCTACCTCTGTCACCACGCCGACCAACGCCCCATCACCGGGGCCGAGGAACTGGCGGCGCGGAAGATCTTCCATGTCTCGCCCTTCCAGCCGGTCGAGGGCGGCTATCGCTTCCGCTTCGACATCACCAAGCAGAAGATCAACATCCGCATCGATTATGGCCATATGGCCGGCGGGGCCGAGGGCGGGTTGGTCGCCACGCTGACCGGCCAGCGCCGGCCGGCCACCATGGCGGGGCTGGCGGGGGCGATGCTGCGCCGGCCCTTCGGCTCGCGCCGGGTGCTGGCGCTGATCCACTGGCAGGCGCTGAAACTGTGGTGGAAGGGCGCGCGCTACCACGCCCGGCCCGCGCCGCCCGCGCAAGAGGTCTCGCGGTGATCGCCCGCATGGGCGTTGGCGCCTCGGGCCATCCCGGTGCCTGGGCGGCATTTGCCGCCATGCTGGCCATGGCCGGGCTGCCCATCTACATCCATGCGCCGAAATTCTATGTCGACGAATACGGCGTGGGGCTGGCGGCGCTGGGCACGGTGCTGTTCGCGCTGCGGCTGATCGATTTCGTGCAGGACCCGGCGCTAGGCTGGCTGGCCCATGCCACCCGCCGCTACCGGCAGGCGATGGTGGCCGGCGCCGGCGCGCTGATGGCGCTGTCGATGCTGGGGCTTTTCGCGGTGGAACCCCCCATCGCGCCGCTTGCGTGGTTTGCGCTGACGCTGACTGGGCTGTTCAGCGCCTTCAGCTTTCTTACCATGTGCTTCTACGCCCAAGGGGTGCCGAAGGGGGAGGGCATGGGCGAAAACGGCCATATTCGTCTTGCCGCCTGGCGCGAGACCGGCGCGCTGCTGGGCGTCTGCGCCGCCGCCGCTGCGCCGACCCTGCTCGCGCTGGGGCCGAACCCGCCGTTCGAGGCCTTCGCGATCCTGTTTGCCGCCTTCGTGCTGGGCACGCTCTGGGTGATGCGCCGGGAATGGCTGGCCCCGGCAGCGGCTGCAGGCACCACCGCGCTGGCCGATTTCCGCGCCGTGCTGGCCGATGCCATCGCCCGTCGGCTGCTGCTGGTGGCGCTGCTGAACGCTGCGCCGGTGGCGGTCAGTTCCACGCTTTTTCTGTTTTACGTCGAAAGCCGGCTGGCCGCGCCGGGCTGGGAGGGGCCGCTCTTGCTGCTGTTCTTCCTGTCCGCCGCCGCCGCCGCCCCGTTCTGGGCCAAGGCAGCCGCGCGCTATGGCGCCCGGCGGGTGCTGATCTCGGCCATGGCGCTGGCCATCGTCGCCTTTGCATTTGCGGCGCCGCTGGGGCCGGGGGATGTCTGGTTTTTCGCCATCATCTGCGTGGCGACCGGTGCCGCGCTGGGGGCCGATCTGACGCTACTGTCGGCCATCTTCGCCCGCCGCATGGCGCGGGTGATCCCCGATGCGGCAACCGGCTTCGCGCTTTGGGCCTTTGTGTCCAAGGCGACACTGGCGCTGGCCGCGATCACCGTGCTGCCCTTCCTGCAGGCGCAGGGCTTCGAGGGGCCGGACAGCCCGGAACGAGCGCTGACCGCGCTGGGGCTGGCCTATGCGCTGGTGCCCTGCGTGCTGAAACTACTGGCCATCGCCCTGCTGGCCACCACCCCGCTTGAAAAGGAGGCACCGCTTCATGCCTGAGATGATGTGGTTTCTGTTCGGTTTCATCCTGTTGGCGCTGGTGCTGTTCGCCCGTAGCCGTTTCATGGGCTTCATCGCCCAGCGTCCGCAGGACTATACGGGCATGGAGCCGGCGATGGATATCCGCCATCACCTTGACGGCCCGATCCTGTGCGAAGGCGTGATCTATGGCCCGCTGGGTCGTGTCACCTCGCGCTTTGTTGCGCAGATGGAGGGGCGTTGGGACGGCAACCGCGGCGTGCTGGACGAGCATTTCCGCTATTCGGGCGGCAACGAACAGCACCGTCAGTGGCGGCTGACGCTGGGCAATGACGGGCGCGTGCGGGCCGAGGCCGACGATCTGGTGGGCCGGGGCGAGGGCCGGCAGGAAGGCGCGGCCTTGCAGTTGAAATACCGCATTCGCATGCCGGAAAGCGCCGGCGGCTGGGCGCTGGATGTGACCGACTGGATGTATGTGACCGAGAACGGCACGATCATCAACCGCAGCCAGTTCCGCAAGTTCGGCATCAAGGTGGCAGAACTGGTGGCGACCATGCGCCGCATGCCGGTCTGACGGGGGCGGCCGGGGCATGCGTCAATGGCAGGGCAAGCGCTACTGGCTGGCCGGTGCCAGCGAGGGGCTGGGCCGGGCACTGGCCGAGCGGATGAGCCGCGCGGGCGTGGAACTGGTGCTGAGCGCACGCAGCGAGGAGCGGCTGCAGGCACTGGCCGACAGCCTGCCGGGCAAGGCGCAGGTGGTGCCGGTGGATGTGGGCGACATGGCCTCGGTGCGCGCTGCGGCGCAGGCAGCGGGGCCGGTTGACGGGCTGGTCTATCTGGCCGGGGTTTACTGGCCGCAGCCGGCGCAGCAATGGGATGCCGAGCAGGTAGAGACCATGTGCGACATCAATTTCACCGGTGCGGCCCGGGTGGTGGGCGTGGCCCTGCCGGCGATGGTGGAGCGCGGCGCGGGGCATGTGGTGCTGACCGGCTCGCTGGCCGGGTTCCGGGGGCTGCCGGGGTCCATCGGCTATGGCGCGTCGAAGGCCGGGCTGATGGTTCTGGCGGAATCCATGCATGCCGATCTGCGCGGGACGGGCGTGCAGGTGCAACTGGTCAATCCGGGCTTCATCCGCACCCGGCTGACCGAGAAGAACGAATTTGCCATGCCCTTCATCATGGACCCCGGCCCGGCGGCGGCGCTGATGTTCGACCATATGGGCGGCGAGCGGTTCAAGATGAGCTTTCCGGCGTTCTTTTCGCGGGTGTTCCGTCTGTCGCAGTTCCTGCCGGACTGGTTGTATTACCGGCTCTTCGCCCCGCGTCGGTAGCGGGCGGCGGCGGCGCCGGGCTGCGGCCAG
>SKNG01000205.1 GCA_007120685.1 Paracoccaceae bacterium
TCTCGGCCTCGGTCAGGGTCCGCTCGCGCGGTTGCAGGCGCACGGTGATGGCCAGCGACTTGCGCCCGGCGCCCATCTGCGCCTCGGCCCGCTCGCCCGCGAACTCGTCGAAGACCCGCACCGCCTCGATCAGCGCCTTGTCGGCGCCCTGGGCCGCATTGACCACGGCCTGCGCCTCGGTCCTTGCGTCCAGTACGAAGGCGAAATCGCGCTCGACCGCCTGCAGGTCGCTGAGGCCCAGCGCCGGGCGGGTGGCACTGGCGGCGCGCGGCTGCGGGATCTCGGCCGGATGCAGGGTAAAGGCCACGGCCTCTCCCTTGATGCCGAAGGCGCGCAGCACGCGCGGATGCACCGCGCCGAAACAGGCCAGCGTCTTCTTCGGCCCCAGCGTCAGCCGCCCGGAGCGGCCGGGATGGAACCAGCCGGGCGCGGCACGGTCGATCTGCAACCGCGCCGGCGCGCCAAGTGCTGCCAGCACCGCCTCGGCATCGGCACGGGCGTCGAACAGATCCGCCGGACGGCGGCTGCCATGAGGGTCGCGCGCGCCCTGATGGCCGACCAGCAGGCCGGTGGCCTGCAGCGCCTCCTCGCCCGGCTCGCCGCCGCTGAAGGCCGGGCCGATCTCGAACAGCGCGACATCCATCGAACCCCGCGCCTGGTTGCGCGCGGCGGCCTGCAACAGGCCGGGCAGCAGATCCGGGCGCAGATGCGTCATTTCGCTGCTGATCGGGTTTTCCAGTTGCACGGCCTGATCCCCGCCGCCGAACAGGCGCGCGGACTCGGCGTCGATGAAGCTGTAGGTGATGCACTCATGATAGCCCAGCGCCGCCAGCGTGCGCCGTGCCATGCGCTCGCGTTTCTGCACCGGCGTCAGGATCGGCGCAGGCACACCCGGGGGCCGGGGCAGCGGCGCGCCCTGCAGCTTCGTCAGCGAGGCGATGCGCGCCACCTCTTCCACCAGATCGGCCGCGCCCTGAATGTCCGGTCGCCAGGGTGGCGGGAAGGCCTGATCGCCGTCCAGCCTGAAACCCAGCGCCGTCAGGATGGCGCGCTGGTCGGCTTCCGGCACATCCATGCCCACCAACCGACCCATCGCGCCGGTATCGAAGGCATAGCTGCGCGTGGTATCGGGCACGGCACCGTCAGAGACCACATGCGAAGGGCTGCCGCCGCAGAGGTCCAGGATCATCTGCGTGGCCAGTTCCAGACCTTCGCCCGTAAAGGCCGGGTCCACGCCGCGTTCGAACCGGTAGCGGGCGTCGGAATTGACCTTCAGCGCGCGGCCGGTGGCGGCGATGGTGATGGGGTCCCAATAGGCGGATTCCAGGAACACATCGACGGTTTCATCGGTGCACCCCGAATGCTCGCCCCCCATGATGCCGGCGATGCTTTCCACGCCCGCCGCGTCCGAGATTGCCATCATGCCGGGCGCCAGGGTATAGGTCTTGCCGTCGAGCGCCAGGATTTCCTCGCCCCCCTGCGCGGGGTGAATGCGCAGGCTGTCGCCCGTCACCTTCGCCAGATCGAAGACATGCAACGGCCGGTTCAGCGCGACGGTGAAGAAATTGGTCACATCCACCAGCGCCGAGATCGGCCGCAGCCCGATCGCGCGCAGCCGTCTTTGCAGCCAGGCAGGCGAGGGGCCGTTCTTTACCCCCCGGATCACGCGGCCCATGAACAGCGGGCAGCCTTTTTCCTTCAGCGCGGGGTCGATGGCCACGCCCAGCGGGCTGTCGAACTGCCCGGCCACCGGTGCCACCTCCAGCGGCTTCAGCCGGCCCAGCCCGCGCGCGGCCAGATCGCGGGCAATGCCGCGCACGCCCAGCGAATCGGGGCGGTTGGGGGTGACCTTGATGTAGATCATCGGGTCATTCAGTCCGGCATAATCGATGTAGCGCGCGCCCAGCGGCGCATCTGCCGGCAATTCGATCACGCCGTCATGGTCGTCCGAGATTTCCAGCTCGCGCTCCGAACACATCATCCCGTTCGATGCCTGGCCCCGGATCACCCCCGGTTTCAGATCGACCCCGGTGCCGGGAATATGCGTGCCCACCGGCGCGAAGACGCCCACCATGCCGGTGCGCGCATTGGGCGCGCCGCAGACCACCTGCACCTCGCTCGCCTTGCCATCTTCCAGCACCTCTACCCGGCACAGCCGCAGCCGGTCGGCATCGGGGTGGGGCGCGGCCTCGATGATACGCGCAATACGGAAGGCGCCCAGCCGGGCGGCGGGGTCGTCGATCTCCTCGACCTCCAGCCCCAGATCGGTCAGCGCCTCGGCGATCTGCTCAACCGTTGCCTCGGTTTCCAGATGGTCCTTCAGCCAGGACAGGGTGAATTTCATGGCGGCGCGCCCCCGGGAACAATGTTGCGCGTCCCGGATAAAGCGCCTTGCCCGCAGTGTGAAGCGCTTTTCGCGAAGCGCTTGTCCGGCGCGCGAGCGCCGGCACGCCCCGACCCGCCGGCGGCGAGGGCACGAAAAACGGCCCTTGCAAGGGCCGTGCCAAAGGCGCGTCGACGCGCCTTTCTCCGCCGGGCGCCGCCGGGCGCCGGCGCCGGGCCCTGCATTTTCGCTGGCATCGCGCGCCAAAGCCATTACATCAGGGCCAACGGAAAGGACACGCGCATGCCCCTGCTTCTGAGCGACCCGCTGTTCATCGTAGCCGCCATCGCCTCGCTGGCGGTGCTGGTGATCCTGGTCATAGGTGTCGGCGCCTTCGCGCGCGGCGGCGAATTCAACAAGCGCCACGCCAACCGGCTGATGCGTTACCGGCTGGCGGCGCAATTCGTGGCGGTGGTCATCATCGTCGCCTTCGCGTGGATGAGAACAGGGAGCTGAACCCATGGTGGTGCTGAACCGCATCTATACCCGCACCGGCGACAAGGGCGACACCGCGCTGGGCAACGGCGCCCGCGTGCCAAAGGACGCGCTGCGGGTCGAAGCTTACGGCACGGTGGACGAGACCAACGCTGTCCTGGGCCTTGCCCGCCTGCACGCCACGGGCGACATGGCCGAGGCGATCACCCGCATCCAGAACGATCTTTTCGACCTGGGCGCCGATCTATGCCGCCCGGATATGGCAAGGGATGCCGAGGCCGAGTATACGCCCCTGCGCATCGTGCCCGCGCAAGTGGAGCGGCTGGAGGCTGAAATCGACGCGATGAACGCCAAGCTGGAGCCGCTGCGCAGCTTCATCCTGCCCGGCGGCTCGGCGCTGGCCGCGCATCTGCACCAGTGCCGCACCACCTGCCGGCGGGCCGAACGGCTGGCCGTGGGGCTGGCGCGCGAGGAGGATGTGAACGAGGCCGCGCTGCGTTACCTGAACCGCCTGTCGGACTGGTTTTTCGTTGCCGGGCGCGTGGCCAACAATGACGGCGCGGATGACGTGCTTTGGGTGCCTGGCGCCAACCGATAGGCCCCAACCGGGCAGGAAACGCGGCGTCTGCATGCAGCCTGCGGCGCTTTTTCCCCTGTTTTTCAGGTTCGGCAGGCAGTAGGAAGCTGGGCAAGGATCCAACGGCCCGGGCATCGTCCCGGCCATGAGAGGGAGAAGGGAACACCCATGAAGGTTCTGGTGCCAGTCAAGCGGGTGATCGACTACAACGTCAAGGTCCGCGTCAAGGCGGATGGCAGCGGCGTCGATCTGGCCAATGTGAAGATGTCGATGAACCCCTTCGACGAGATCGCGGTGGAAGAGGCGATCCGCCTGAAGGAAAAGGGCGCGGCGAGCGAGATCGTCGCGGTGTCGATCGGCGTCAAGCAGGCGCAGGAGACGCTGCGCACGGCGCTGGCCATGGGCGCCGACCGCGCCATCCTTATCGTCGCGGCCGATGACGTGCACACCGATATCGAGCCGCTGGCGGTTGCCAAGCTCCTGAAGGCCGTGGTGGATGAGGAAGAGCCGGGCCTGGTGCTCTGCGGCAAGCAGGCCATCGACAACGACATGAACGCCACCGGGCAGATGCTGTCGGCGCTCTTGGGCTGGAGCCAGGCGACCTTTGCCTCCGAAGTCAACATCGAGGGCGAGAATGCGCTGGTCACGCGCGAGGTCGATGGCGGGCTGCAGACGATCAAGGTGAAGATGCCCGCGATCGTCAGCGTGGACCTGCGCCTGAACGAGCCGCGCTATGCCAGCCTGCCGAATATCATGAAGGCCAAGAAGAAGCCGCTGGATGAAAAGACGCCGGCCGATTACGGCGTCGATGTCGCGCCGCGGCTGACGGCGGTGAAGACCGCCGAGCCGCCGACGCGCAAGGCCGGGGTCAAGGTCGGCTCGGTCGAGGAACTGGTGGCGAAGCTGAAAGACGAAGCGGGGGTAATCTGATGGGCGTTCTTCTGTTTGCCGAAGTGACCGATGGGCAACTTTCGCTGGACGCCACCGCCAAGGCGGTGACGGCCGCGAAGGCGATGGGCGAGGTAACGGTGCTCTGTGCCGGTGCACGGGCCGCCGATGCTGCCGCCGAGGCCGCAAAGATCGACGGCGTGGCCAAGGTGCTCTGCGCCGAGGACGCAAGCCTGGGCCACCGTCTGGCGGAACCCACGGCGGCGCTGATCGCCAAGCTGGCGGAAGGCTACAGCCATGTCGTGGCGCCGGCGACGACGGACGCGAAGAACATCCTGCCGCGGGTGGCGGCGCTGCTGGACGTGATGGTGATCTCGGATGTCTCCGGCGTTGTCGATGCCGACACGTTCGAGCGGCCCATCTATGCCGGCAACGCCATCCAGACCGTGAAATCGGCCGACAAAGTGAAAGTGGTGTCGATCCGCACCTCCACCTTCGATGCGGCGGGCGAGGGCGGCAACGCGTCGGTGGAAACCGTCTCGGCGGCCGACAATCCGGGCCTCAGCGAATGGGTCGAGGACAAGGTCGCGGCCTCGGACCGGCCGGAACTGACCTCGGCCAAGCGCGTGGTTTCGGGCGGCCGGGCGCTGGGGTCCAAGGAAGAATTCGTGCTGATCGAGAAACTGGCTGACAAGCTGGGCGCCGCCGTGGGCGCCAGCCGTGCGGCGGTCGATTCGGGCTATGCGCCGAATGACTGGCAGGTGGGCCAGACCGGCAAGGTGGTGGCGCCGGAACTCTATATCGCGGTCGGCATTTCCGGTGCGATTCAGCACCTGGCGGGGATGAAGGATTCAAAGATCATCGTCGCCATCAACAAGGACGAAGAGGCGCCGATCTTCCAGGTCGCCGATTACGGGCTGGTGGCGGATCTGTTCAGCGCCGTGCCAGAACTGACCGAGAAGCTGTAAGGCTCAGGCCAGAAAAAGGTTCAACGCCCGCCCGCGCCACCTGCGGGCGGGCTTCTTCATGCGCGGGCGGCCGCCGCGGCGTGGAGCGCGGCCATCGCCCCGGCCAGGGCGGCGGCGGTCTCATTGAAACGGGCCAGATCGGCCCGCAGCACCCGACGCCCCTTGCCGCACAGGGCCTGCACGTCGTCCAGCGGCAACGGGATCCGATGCGGAGCCGGCAAATGCAGCATCACCCCGCGCGGTGGCAGCAGCCCCAGATGCAGCCGCAGACGTTCCAGCCACAGCGGCCGCAGCGCCCGGGCGATCACGGCAAACCGCGCGTCGCAGGTAGCGGCCAGCACGCCCAGCAGATGCCCGGTAAAGACGAATTCGGCGAAATCAGTTTCCGGAAACAGCCGCCGCAGGGGCGGGTGCGCGGCCACGAAACGGTCATTGCGGCGCGGATGCACGGAATAAAACGGGTTCGACATGTTCCCCACCGGCGGCAGCAGCATGACGAAACACGCCGCCTTGCGCGCCCGCTCCGGCACCAACGGATCGGCCAGCCGCGCATCGATCCCTTCAATCCGCGCCTCGGGGCTGGATACCCGGCGCAGGATCCGGGCGGCATCGGGCACCGCGCCGCGCAGGCCGGCACCCGGGGACCGGTCCGCGCCGGGCAGATACAGTCCCGGCGGGTCGCGCAGCGCGGCTGCCAGCAGGGCAGAACGCCCCGCCCGCCGCGGCGCCTTTCGGACTGCGCCACATTGTTGCATGCCAACACCCTTTCTTCGCTCACCCACCATGGATTGTCTTCGCCAAGGGTTACAATTGCCTTACCGCCCGCCAGCCGCGCGCCGACCCTTGCACCGCCACCGCCGCGAGGCATAAGCTGCGCCGGGATCAGCCAGGGAGTTCGGCATGGAAATCAGAACCGTCGGCGTGGTGGGCGCGGGGCAGATGGGCAACGGCATCGCCCATGTGTTCGCGCTCGCGGGTTATGACGTGCTGCTCAACGACATCTCGGCCGAGACGCTGGAAAAGGCCGTGGCGCTGATCGACCGCAATCTGGAGCGCCAGGCCGCGCGCGGCAAGATCACGGCCGAGGACCACGGCGCCGCCATGGCCCGCATCCGCACGACCACCACGCTTGCCGATATCGGTGCCAGCGACCTGATCATCGAATCGGCGACCGAGCGCGAAACCGTCAAACAGGCGATCTTCGAGGATCTGCTGCCGCATCTGCAGCCGCATACAATCCTGACCTCGAACACCTCGTCGATCTCCATCACCCGGCTGGCCAGCCGCACCGACCGGCCGGAACGCTTCATGGGGTTCCATTTCATGAACCCGGTGCCGGTGATGCAGCTGGTGGAACTGATCCGCGGCATCGCCACCGACGAACCCACCTACAAGACCCTGCTGGGCGTGGTCGAAAAGCTGGGCAAGACCGCGGCGAGTTCCGAGGATTTCCCGGCCTTCATCGTCAACCGCATCCTGATGCCGATGATCAACGAGGCGGTCTACACACTCTATGAGGGCGTCGGCAACGTCCGCTCCATCGACGAATCGATGAAACTGGGCGCCAATCACCCGATGGGTCCGCTGGAACTGGCCGATTTCATCGGGCTGGATACATGCCTCGCCATCATGAACGTGCTGCATGACGGGCTCGCGGACACGAAATACCGCCCCTGCCCGCTTCTGACCAAATATGTCGAGGCCGGCTGGCTGGGCCGCAAGACCAAACGCGGCTTCTACGACTATCGCGGCGACGAACCCGTCCCCACCCGCTGAAAAACCCGCGCCCCCTTCATCTTGCCTGAAATACTCTGGGGGGGGAGCGCGCCACCGGCGCGCGTGGGGGGCAAGGCCCCCCGCCCCGGCATCCGCCCGGCGCTACATCGTCTCGCCGAAGCGCTCGTCCACCAGCGTGGCCAGCGCGTCGAGCAACTCCTCGGCCTGCGCGCCGGAAGTGCGCACCACGATCTCGGTCCCGCGAGAGGCGGCCAGCATCAAGAGCCCCATGATCGAATCGCCCGAGACGCTCATGCCGTCCTTTTCCACCTCGGCAGAGGCGTCGAACCTTTCCACCACCTCCACAAACCGGGCCGAAGCACGGGCATGCAGCCCCTTTTCATTGACGATCTTCAACACCTTTTCGGCACTCAAATGCCTCTCCCCCCGGTAACCTCGATGGAATTGATGTATTTCCTGCCGGCCTCCAGCGCCAGCGCCGTTGCCTCGGCCACGCTGTGATGGCGCGATTTCGCCAGCTTGATCAGCATCGGCAGGTTGGCGCCATAAAGGATGCGCCGGTTCGCTGGCCGACAGGCCGGCATCGAAAGGTTCGAGGGCGACCCGCCAAACATGTCGGTCACCACCACCACCCCGCTGCCGGTATCCACCTCGTCGGCGGCGTGGGCGATCTCCTGCTGCTTGGCGGCGCGGTCATGGTCGTATTCGATGGAAATCGCCCGGATCCCGGTTTGGCGACCGACCACATGCTCGACCGCCGCCAGATATTCGCGCGCCAGCCCGCCATGCGCCACGATGACGATACCGATCACGCGCTTCATCCCTGTCCTGCCGGCGGCACCCGCGCCGCGCGCCGGTCCAGTTCCCGGTGCCTTTTTGACACCCGCCAGCCGGCCGCCGCAAGGGTCGCGGCCAGTTTTTCGGCCGTCGCCACCGACCGATGTCGCCCGCCGGTGCAGCCGAAAGCGATGGTCAGGCTGGTCTTGCCCTCGTCGACGAAGGCATCAAGCAGCGAGGCAACCAGATCCTGCACCCGGCCGAAGAACGGGGCAAAACGCGGATCGGCCTCGATGAATGCGACGACGCCGGGGTCGCGGCCGTCGCAGGCGCGCAATGCGTCGTCCCAATGCGGATTGGCCAGAAACCGGCAATCGAATACCATGTCCACCCCGCGCGGCAGGCCCCGCTTGTAGGAAAAGGACTGCACCGATAACGCCATCGGCAGGCCGGTTTGCGGCACAAAGACGCGCAGCACCTCGGCGCGCAGGGCGTGGGGTGTGAAACGGCTGGTGTCAATCAGGTGATCGGCGGCCTCGCGCACCGGTTCCATCAATTCCTTTTCGCGCGCGATGCCCACCTGCGGCGGCTCCTCCGGGCTCAGCGGGTGGCGGCGGCGGGTTTCGGAAAAGCGGCGCACCAGCGTGTCGGCATCGCAATCGAGATACAGCAGTTCCAGCGCCACATCGGGCCGGCGGTGCAGCAGGCCTACCAGTTCCATCAGACCATCGGCCGAGAATTCGCGATTGCGCGCATCGACACCCAGCGCCAGGGGGCGCGGCAGCGGCGGGCCGTCCAGCAGCCGCGGGATCAGCGAAAGCGGCAGGTTGTCGATCGCCTCGAACCCGGCGTCCTCCAGCGTGTTGATCGCCGACGAGCGCCCGGCACCAGAGGGACCGGTGACGATGATCACCCGCTGACCCTGACTGTTGGACCCCGCCTCACGCATGCCCGTCACCAATTTCCTTCGGGCCTCTCGATATAGTGCCGCAGCGCGGCAGGGAAGCCCGCCGACAGCGCCCCGCCCTTCGCCGGCGCAGCGAGGCACGGCAACGTGATCCCCTGCAGGGTGATGGTCTCCTCCGCCGGCAGACGGCGGGTCTCTGTCCGGGCCAGGTCGATGACCAGCCGCAAACGCACCAGGCGCAAATGTCCAAGCCGCAACAACCCCAGCCCGCGCCGCTCCAGCAGCCCGGCGATGGGGCGTGGCGCACGGGCGTAAAGCGCGCCGTCCCGTGGCCAGGTCAGGCTGCGGTCATCGGCCACCAGCCGCGCCCCCTGCGCGATCAGTGCCAGCGCCAGCGTGCTCTTGCCGGCACCTGCCGGACCGATGATCGCGATGCCGCAGTCAGGGCCGAAGGCAACCGTGCTGGCATGGCGCGCAATGGCCCGCCGCGCGCCCGCCGCGTGTTCGCCCGCCCCCGCATCGTGGCCGCCCCGCGCGCCGCCCATGCTGCCGGTGCGGGCACCGGCGGGGGCGATGGCATCGGGCGGGGCCATGGCGGTTACACGGGCAGGCCGACGACGAA
>SKNG01000152.1 GCA_007120685.1 Paracoccaceae bacterium
CCTCGGGCGGGTTGTTCGACAGGAAGGGATGATCGCGCGCGGCCTCGGCCACGCAGCGCGCGATCTCTGCCTTGCAGTCATCCAGCGACCAGCCGGGCAGCAGCCCCATGCGGCAGTCCACGTCGCACCAGGCGGGCACGGAACTGGCCCAGTCGCCGCCCGCAATCTTGCCCGCGTTCAGGTTCAGCGGGTGGGGCACCTCGGCATAGACCGGGTCGTCGGCGGCGCGGGCGTTCCAGTCGGTTTCCAGCTTCTGCAGGGCGCCGAGCAGGTGCCAGGCCGCCATGATCGCGTTCGACCCCTCGCCCGCAACAGCGACATGGGTAGGCCGGCCGCGCACGCGCAGCTTGAACCACAGAACGCCGATCTGCGCGCGGTTGATGGACAGGTTGGATGGTTCGGGGATCACGCAGATATCGGCGCGGTAGCCGCGTTGCAGGGTGGAGAGCGCGCCCAGGCCCGTCGATTCCTCTTCGATCACCGACTGGAAATGTACCCGCGCCGCGGGCTCATACCCCGCCGCGCGGATCGCATCCAGCGCAAACAGCGCGGCCACCGTGCCCGCCTTCATGTCGCCCGCGCCGCGCCCGTGCATCCAGCCGTCGCGGATATCGGGCGCGTAGGGCGGGCTGGTCCACATCTCGGCCGGGCCTTCCGGCACCACGTCCAGATGCCCCTGCAGGATCAGCGAGCGGCCAGTGACCGGACCCTTTGGGCGATGCGTGCCGACGACGCTGCGGGCGCGGGAGAAATCGCCCTCGATGGGGCCGAAGCCGGGCAGGGGTTCCAGATCCTTCAGATCAATCGCCCAGTCATCGACCTCATAGCCACGGGCGCGCAGTGCGTCGGCAATGAAATCCTGTGCCGGGCCTTCGGCAAAGCGGCGCGAGGGGATCGCCACGAAATCGGCCAGGAAGCGTGTCTGCTCCTGCAGCGCGGCATCGACGGCGGCGGTCAGGCTGGCAGCCGTGGCTGCATCGACGGTCGCGCACTGTGGCACGGCAAGATCAGACATCGGGCATTCCTGTCACTTCCCCGCCACAGTGCCCCGCATCTGCTGTCTTTTCCAGACCAAAACCGGCAATCGGGCAGAATCCGGGCGATGCCATGCGCGCGCAGCCCGGCGCAAATCAAATAAATTGACAGGTCAAGGAATCGCTGACAACCTTTCAGCAACATACGGGTTGACGGTGCGGACGGGTCAGGACGACGCGAGGTGCCTGCACCAAAACAAAAAAACGGCCCATAGACGGCCGCTTATTCCAACCAGGGGAGTGAAACCATGATTCCAAGACTGACGTTGCCCTTGTCCGGCCTGATACGCGGATCGACGATGCTTGGCGTCGCCGCGGCCAGCGTATTGGCGCTATCGGCGCCGGCGCTTGCCGATACGCTGCGCGTGGTGAAGCATTCGGCCCTGCGTGTGCTGGATCCGATCCAGACCACCGCCTACATGAGCCGCAACCATGGCTACATGATCTATGATACGCTGTTTGCGCTGGACGCAGAGCTGACCCCGCAGCCGCAGATGGTCGATAGCTGGACCGTCAGTGATGACGAAATGGTCTGGAGCTTCACCCTGCGCGAGGGGCTGATGTTCCATGATGGCGAGCCGGTGACGGGCGCGGATGTCGCCGCCTCGATCGCCCGCTGGGGGTCTCGCGATGGCTTCGGGCAACTGCTGATGGCCCATGTCGAGAGCATGGAGCAGCATGCGGACGACCCCAGCACCATGGTAATGACCCTGTCCGAGCCCTTCGGTCTGGTGATCGACGCGCTGGCCAAGCCCAGCTCGAACGTGCCCTTCATCATGCCCGAACGGATCGCCCAGACGCCGGGCACCGATGCTATTGAAGAACATATCGGTTCTGGCCCCTTCCGCTGGGTGGCAGAGGAATTCCAGCCCGGCGTGATCGCGGTTTACGAGCGTTTCGAGGACTATGTGCCGCGCGAAGAGCCGGCAAGCTGGGCGTCAGGCGGCAAGGTCGTCCATTTCGACCGGGTGGAATGGGTCGTCATGCCCGATGCGCAGACCACCCTTTCCGCGATGCAGTCCGAGGAGATCGACTATTGGGAGGATCCGCCCGCGGACCTGCTGCCGATCCTGGACGCCAGCCCGGACATCACGGTGCGCAATATCAACCTGCTGGGCATGCAGACGATCATGCGTCCCAACATGCTCAACCCGCCTTTCGACGATGCGCGCATCCGTCGTGCCGCCATCGCGGCCGTCTATCAGGAAGACGTGCTGCAGGCGATGATCGGCAACCCGGACCTGTACAACCTGTGCGCGGCAATGTTCGTCTGCGACACGCCGCTGGCCACCGATGCCGGTGGCGAGACGCTGATCACCGGCGGCGATCCGGATCTGGCCCGGTCGTTGCTGGAAGAGGCCGGCTATGACGGCACGCCCATCGTGCTTATGCATCCGACTGATGTCAGCACGCTGCGGGTGCAGCCGGTGGTCGTGGCCCAGGCGATGCGCGATGTGGGCTTCACGGTCGACCTGCAGGCGATGGACTGGCAGACGCTGGTCGGCCGGCGCGCCAATCAGGGGCCCATCGATGACGGCGGCTGGAACATGTTCATTACCAACTGGGTCGGCGCCGATGTGTTCAACCCGATCGTGAACAACATGGTCGGCGGGCAGGGCACCGATGGCTGGTTCGGCTGGGCGGACGACCCCGCGCTGGAGGAAATGCGGATGGAATTCGCCCGCGCCACCTCGGTCGAGGAACAGGCCGGGATTGCCGAGCGCATTCAGGTGCATGTCTACGAACAGGGCTACTACGCGCCCATCGGCCAGTATTTCGTGCCCACCGCCTGGTCAAGCAGCGTCGAGGGCATCCTCGACGGGCCGGCGCCGTTCTTCTGGAACATCCGCCGCGCCGACTGAGCCTGACCTGACAGTCATGCCCGCGCGGGGCAGGCCCATTGCCTGCCCCGCGCCCTGAGCCGCGAAAGGTGCGCAATGCTTGGCTATGTCGTTCAGCGTATCCTGGCAACTATCCCGGTAATGGGCTTCGTGGCCCTGATCGTCTTTCTGCTGCTGCGCCTGTCGGGCGACCCGGCGGCGATGCTGGCCGGCGATGCCGCCACGCCCGAGGTGATCGCCCGGATCCGCGAAAACCTGGGCCTGAACGACCCGCTTTACGTGCAGTTCTTCCGCTGGATCGGCGAGATGCTGCGCGGCGATTTCGGCACCTCGCTTCTGTCCGGCACCCCGGTCACCACAATGATCCTGCAACGGATGGAACCGACGATCAGCCTGGCGCTGACCACCATTTTCCTGTCGGTGATCATCGCAGTGCCGCTGGGCGTGCTGGCGGCCTGGAAACAGGGCACGCTGATCGACCGCTTTGTGATGCTGCTCTCGGTGATCGGCTTTTCGGTGCCGGTCTTCGTGATCGGCTACATGATGATCGCCTTCTTCGCCATCGAACTGCGCTGGTTCCCGGTGCAGGGCTTTCGCCCGATAGGGCAGGGGATTGAACCCTTCCTGTCGCGCATCACCCTGCCGACGCTGACGTTGACGCTGCTCTACGTGGCGCTGATTGCCCGGATTACCCGCACCTCGATGCTGGAGATCCTGAATGACGACTATATCCGCACCGCCCGCGCCAAGGGCCTGCCAGAGGGCAAGGTGCTGCTGCGCCACGCCTTGCGCAACTGCTCGGTGCCGATCATCACCGTGATCGGGATCGGCTTTGCGCTGATCATCTCGGGCGTGGTGGTGACCGAGACGGTGTTCAACCTGCCGGGGCTGGGGCGGCTGACGGTGGATGCGGTGCTGGCGCGGGACTACCCGGTGATCCAGGCGGTGATCCTGCTGTCCTCGCTGGTCTATGTGGTGGTCAACCTTCTGATCGATATCGCCTATGTCTTCCTTGACCCGCGGATCCGCTACCAATGAGCATGGCCACCCCCACGCCCGAACTGGCCGCAGCCGCCCGCGCCGACCGCCCATCGGCGCTGCGCAAGATCCGCGACGTGGTGCTGTCCTCGCCCATCGTGCTGGTGGCGACAGTGGTGCTGGTCGTGGTCGTCGTGGCCTCGGTCTTCTCGCCCTGGCTGGCGCCGCATGATCCCACCCGGCTGACCCCGGCGCTGCGGCTGCGCCCGCCGGACGGCACCTACTGGCTGGGCACCGATGCCTTCGGGCGCGACCTGTTCAGCCGGATCATGGTCGGCGGGCAGATGTCGCTGGCCATCGGCGTGGCGGCGGCGCTGGTGGCCGTGGCCGCCGGGCTGGTGCTGGGGCTTCTGGCCGGCTTCGTCCGCTGGCTGGACGGGATCCTGATGCGCTTCGTCGACGGGTTGATGGCGATCCCGAACATCCTGCTGGCCATCGCCATCGTCACCCTTTGGGGCGCGGGTTTCTGGACCGTGCTTTTCGCCATCTGCCTGCCCGAAATCCCGCGGGTGGTGCGGCTGGTCCGCTCGGTCGTGCTGTCGGCGCGCGAGGAACCCTATGTCGAGGCCGCCATTGCTGCGGGCAGTTCGACCTTCCTGATCATGCGCCGTCACCTGCTGCCCAACACCGTGGCGCCGCTTATCGTGCAGGGGACCTATATCTGCGCCAGCGCCATCCTGGTCGAGGCGATCCTGTCCTTCCTGGGCGCCGGCATCAACCCCGAGACCCCGACCTGGGGCAACATCATGGCCGAGGGGCGGATGCTGTTCCAGATCAACCCCGGCATCATCCTGTGGCCGGGTCTGGTGGTCAGCCTCACCATCCTGTCGATCAACCTGGTCGGCGATGCGGTGCGCGACGCGCTGGACCCGCGCATGGCCAAGCGGGGGATCGAGCGGTGAGCGCGGCGCAAGGCGAAAACGTCCTGGACATTCGCGGCCTGCACATCGCGCTGGATGGCCTCGCCGATGCCGGACTGGTCAAGGGGCTGGACCTGACCATCCGTCCCGGCGAGACGCATTGCCTGGTGGGCGAGTCCGGCTCGGGCAAGTCGCTCACGGCGCTGGCCACCATGGGACTGCTGGCGCCGGTGCTGAAATGCACTCAGGGGCAGATCCTGCTCAATGGCGAGGATGTACTGACCGTCAGTCCGAGGCGCCTGCGCAGGTTGCGTGCCACCGCGATGTCGATGATCTTTCAGGAGCCGATGACGGCGCTGAACCCGGTGGCACGCGTCGGCCGGCAGATCGAGGAGGTGCTGGAAAACCACTCCAACCTGTCGCCGCGCCAGCGCAAGGGCCGGGTGATGGAGATGATGGAGGCGGTGCATCTGCCCGATATCGAACGGATGTATCGCAGCTATCCGCACCAGCTTTCCGGCGGGCAGCGGCAGCGGATCATGATCGCCATGGCGCTGATCATGAAGCCGAAACTGCTGATCGCGGATGAACCCACAACGGCGCTGGATGTCACCACCCAGGCGCAGATCCTCTCGCTGGTGCAGGAACTGCGCGAGAAGCAGGGCACGGCGGTCCTGTTCATCACCCATGACATGGGCGTGGTGGCCGAGATCGCCGACCGGGTGACGGTGCTGAAGCTGGGCGAGGTGATGGAAAGCCATCCCACCGAACAGCTTCTGCGCCACCCAAGGACCGATTACACGCGCGATCTGCTGCAATCCGTGCCCAGCCATGTGCCGCGCCCGCCGCGCCCCGACTCCGGCACGCCCGAGGTTCTGCGCGTGGACGGGCTGAACAAGGTCTATGTGGAAGGCGGCTGGTTCACCAAGGGGCGCGAGACCCATGCCGCCAAGGACGTTGCCTTTTCGCTGAAGAAGGGCCGCACGGTGGGGATCGTGGGCGAGTCGGGCTCGGGAAAATCGACCGTGGCGCGCTGCGTGATGCGGCTGATCGACCCCACCTCGGGCCGGATCGAGATCGGCGGGACAGATATCGCCACGCTCAAGCCCGCCGCGCTGAAGCCGCATCGGCGCAAGTTCCAGATCGTGTTCCAGGACCCGATGCGCTCGCTCAACCCGCGGATCGAGGTGGGCGAGTCGATCATCGAGGGGCCGCTGAATTTCGGCGTCTCGCGCAAGGCGGCGCTCGCTCGGGCGCGCGAGTTGATGCAGCTCGTGGGTCTGCCGGCCAGCGCGGTGGACCGCTTTCCGCACCAGTTTTCGGGCGGGCAGCGCCAGCGCATCGCCATCGCCCGCGCGCTGGCGATGGAGCCCGAGGTGCTGGTCGCCGACGAGGCCGTCTCGGCGCTGGATGTCTCGGTGCAGGCGCAGGTGCTGCGGCTCCTGGCCGAATTGCAGGACCGGCTGGGGCTGGGCATCCTGTTCATCACCCATGATCTGGGCGTGGCCGCGCAGATCTGCGACGATGTTATCGTCATGAAGCTGGGCGAGGTGGTGGAATACGGCCCCGCCGGGAGGGTGCTGGCCAGCCCGCGGCACGCCTATACGAAAGCCCTGATCGAGGCCGCACCAGGCCGGCACTGGGATTTCGCGAATTTCCGACCCTTTGCCGAGGAGACCCCGAATGCTGGACCACATGGCGCTGCCGGATCTGCCCATTGACACCGAGGCCATGCTGGCCGGGCTGCGCGAATGGGTCGAATGCGAAAGCCCCACCTGGGATGCGGGTGCCGTCAACCGGATGCTGGATCTCGCCTGCCGCGATCTGGCGCTGATGGGGGCGGCGATCGAACGCATCCCCGGCGCGCCCGAGCCCTCGGGCGTGATGATGGGCGGCATGGTCCGCGCCCGCCTGCCGCATCCGCGCATGGGCGAGCCGGGGATCACCATCATGGGCCATTTCGATACGGTGCACCCGGTCGGCACGCTGGGTGTGAACCCTTTCCGGATAGAGGGGGACAAGGCGTGGGGCCCCGGTATCTTCGACATGAAGGGCGGCAACTTCCTGGCGCTGGAGGCGCTGCGCCAACTGGCGGCGGCGGGCATGCAGACGCCGCTGCCGGTGACCGTTCTCTTTACGCCGGACGAGGAAATCGGCTCGCCCACCAGCCGCGCCCTGATCGAGGCCGAGGCCGCGCGCGCCCGCTATGTGCTGGTCCCCGAGCCGGGCAAGCAGGGCGGCGGCATCACCACCGGCCGCTACGCCATCGCGCGCTTCAACCTGACGACCACGGGCAAGCCCAGCCATGCCGGCGCGCGGCTGTCCGAGGGGCGCTCGGCCATCCGCGAGATGTGCAAGCGCATCCTGCAGATCGAAGCGATGACGGATGACGACTGCACCTTTTCGGTCGGCGTGCTGCATTCCGGCCAATGGGTGAATTGCGTCTCTTCCCAGGCCCGGGGCGAGGCGCTGAGCATGGCCAAACGGCAGGAAGACCTGGACCGGGGCGTGGCCGCCATGCTGGCGCTCAGCGATGCCGACACCGGGTTTCAGGTCACGCGCGGCCTGACCCGCCCGGTATGGGAGCCGTCAGAGGCCACGCTGAGCCTGGCCGCGCATGTCGAGACGCTGCACAAGGCGGTCGGTCTGGGGTTTTCGCACCAGTCGCAGGGCGGCGGGTCGGACGGCAATTTCACCGGCGCCATGGGCGTGCCGACGCTGGACGGCCTGGGCGTGGAAGGCGACGGCGCCCACACGCTGGACGAACATATCGACATCCCAAGCCTGCCCGCCCGGGCCCGGGTCATGGCCGGGTTGCTGGCCGGCCTGTCCTGACCCCGGCCCTGCCCACCCGCCCCTTGACCAACGGGGCATCTGCACCGCTTCCGGCGCTTATGGGCGCATCACGCCGAAGCCGGACGCCAAGGCGACGCAGATCAGCAGCAGCGGGATCAGGCCGAGGCACCGGCCTGATCGTCCAGCGAGGCGCGCGTCGATCGGGCGCAGGGCGCCTCAGCGCGTCATGCCCGGACCGCGCAGCCAGGCGGCGCCCCCTCCTGCCGTTCCACCTCTACCAGGGCCAGCAGGGTCGCTCGGTCGATGTTTCCGACAACCACGGTCCTGCCGACGAGCAGTGCCGGCGTGCCGGGAAAGCCGAAGATAAGCGCGAGCGCTCGGCTTTTGACGAGCGCTGCGGCGATGCCGGCACTCTCCATATCGACCAGCAGACGGTCCGCATCCAGGCCGATGTCCGCGGCAAGGTCCTGCAAGTAATGCGGCGTGGGAAAGAAGCCCGAGCGCATCATCCTGTTGTGAAAGGCGACGTAGGCGCCTTGCTCGGCCGCGGCCAAGGCTGCCTTGGCGGCGGTTTCCGAACCCTCCCCGAAGATCGGCCATTCATGCCAGGCAACCCGGATCCTGCCCTGAAGCTCTTCTTCCAGCCCGGCGAGCTTCTGCGTCAGGACCCGGCAATACGGGCAGTAGTAATCCGAGAATGACGCAACGGGCATCACCGCATGCGGGATCGGCTCCGGGCCAAACAGGGCTCCGCAGATGTCCCGCCGCACGGCCGCCAGTGCGTCGTCATCGACGGTTGTACGGGTTTCCTGCAAGCCCAGCAGCGGGTTTGCTCCGGATGACGTCGCGCCGCTGGCGCTGATCCGGCGGAAGCCCTCTGGCGCCTCCAGCGGCTCGAACTCGAAGGTTCTGCCGATCCTGCCCCGCACCCAGTCAGGGCCGTACCAGACCAGACCCGCTGCCAAAGCGACGCCACCGACGATGGCAGCACGACGTCCAGGAGATGAAACCGACGTGCTATCGGCCCGGTTGCCATCCATTCAGCATCTCCCACGAACGAAACTTCCGCACTTCCTTCAGCACGCGGGCTGGCGCCTCGCGTTGCTTCACGCCCCGCTCGGGCTTCATGTCGAACCGATCACCCCTGTCGGTACCCTGCCATTCGGGCAGGAGGCGAGTCCAGTCACGGGTTGACGAGCTGTAGCGTCGTCAGAAGCCCGGCGCATGCCGCCAGGAAGTTTTCGCAGCATTCGCGACACAACCCGTTCCGCGCCCCCTGAAACCTTCCTTGCAACTGCCCAGATCGCAGCCGTGGTCATCTGATGCTTATGGGTCAACCCCGCGGTGACTTCAATGTCGGCAATGCCGCGTTGCGGACTTGTTCTCTGCCGCCATCGGTTTCGGGGGGCTGTTGTTGCTGCGTGCCGCCTGATGGCGCCGCATCACGCTGATTGACGCGCAGATCCATGGCCGCGCGTGGCCAGAACCGAAATCCGCAGATCAGAAGCCTCGGCATTGGCAGGAGTAATGCGCACCGGCGTCAGCGCATCGGGCCGGGTTGCCCTGTCTGCTCAGCCGCTTCAGGGGCCCGTGCTGCCCAGATAGGCGCGCCATCCACCATGGGTTGTGATGTCCTGCGCGCCTGCGGTTGCATGAGCCTCGCACAGAAAGCCCGGCAGGGCCCGCCCGTCCGACAGGTGCACCTTGCCCAGC
>SKNG01000070.1 GCA_007120685.1 Paracoccaceae bacterium
AGGAGACCGGCATGGCAAGGATGCGCCGAAAGGGGGATCTGCCCGAAAAACCCTGCGCCACCTGCGGGCGGCCCATCGTCTGGCGGAAGAAATGGGCGAAGGTCTGGGAGGAAGTCAGGCATTGTTCCGAGCGGTGCCGGCGGGCGCGGAAGCAGGATGTCGCGGTGCAGGGCGAATCCGGTAAGGTTTCCTGACCAGTCCTGTTGCCTATCGGAAACTTTTTCCCTAGTCCTTTGCCTGGAAGGCTATTCAGGAGGTGGGCATGGATGCGCGGGTCGAACGCGAGGGGCTGCAGGTTGCGGCGGTGCTGGCCGATTTCATCGAGAGCGCTGCGCTGCCGGGCAGCGGGGTTGCGCAGGATGCCTTCTGGGCCGGGTTATCGGCGCTGACCCATGATCTGGCGCCGCGCAACCGGGCGCTGCTGGACGGGCGCGCGGCCATGCAGGCGGCGATCGATGACTGGCATGTCGCCCGGCGCGGCCAGCCCCATGACGCCGCCGCCTACGAGGCTTTCCTGCGCGAGATCGGCTATCTGCTGCCCGAGGGGCCGGATTTCGCCATCGAGACCGCCGATGTGGACCCCGAGATTGCGCATGTGCCCGGCCCGCAACTGGTGGTGCCGGTGATGAACGCCCGCTATGCGCTCAACGCCGCCAATGCCCGCTGGGGCTCGCTTTATGATGCGCTTTACGGCACCGACGCGCTGGGCGAGGCCCCCGCGCCCGGTCCCTATGACCCGGCGCGTGGCGCGCGGGTGGTGGCGCGGGCGAAGGCGTTTCTGGACGAGGCCGCGCCGCTGGCCGGTGGCAGCCATGCCGATGTCACGGGCTACCGGGTCGAGGGCGGCGCGCTGGTGCCGGGCTTGCGCGAGCCGGGGCAGTTTGCAGGTTATCAGGGCCCGGCCGAGGCGCCCTCGGCGATCCTTCTGCGCAACAACGGGTTGCATGTGATCGTCCGGATCGATCCCGTTCATCCCGTCGGGCGGGACGATCCCGCGCATGTGGCCGATGTGATGCTGGAGGCCGCGCTTTCGTCGATCATGGATTGCGAGGATTCCATTGCCGCCGTGGATGCCGCGGACAAGGTGCTGGCCTGGGGCAACTGGCTGGGGCTGATGAAGGGCGATCTGGAAGAGCAGCTCGAGAAGGGTGGCAAGCCGATGACCCGGCGCCTGGCGCCTGATCTGGCCTTCACCGCGCCGGATGGCGGGGCGCTGACGCTGAAGGGACGGGCGCTGATGCTGGTGCGCAACGTGGGTCATCTGATGACCAGCCCGGCCGTGCTGGACCGCGACGGCAATGAGGCGCCGGAGGGGATGCTGGATGCGATGGTCACGGCCCTCTGCGCCATGCACGATCTGCGCAAAGGCGAAGGGCCGCGCAACTCGCATGCCGGGTCGGTCTATGTGGTCAAGCCGAAGATGCACGGCCCCGAGGAAGTGGCCTTTGCCTGCGAGATCTTCGACCGGGTGGAGGAGGTGCTGGGCCTGCCCCGCCATACCGTCAAGCTGGGCATCATGGACGAGGAGCGGCGCACCTCGGCCAATCTGAAGGAATGCATTCGGGCCGCAAAGCACCGGGTGGCCTTCATCAACACCGGTTTCCTGGACCGTACCGGCGACGAGATCCATACCGCGATGGAGGCCGGGCCGATGGTGCCCAAGGGCGAGATGAAGGGCGCGCGCTGGATCGCCGCCTATGAGGACCGGAACGTGGATATCGGTCTGGCCTGCGGGTTTTCCGGTCGCGCGCAGATCGGCAAGGGCATGTGGGCGATGCCGGACCGCATGGCCGAGATGCTGGCGCAGAAGATCGGCCATCCGCAGGCCGGCGCGAATTGCGCCTGGGTGCCCAGCCCCACCGCCGCCACGCTGCATGCGCTGCATTACCATGCCGTCGATGTGCTGGCCCGTCAGGAGGAAATCGCCGCCGAAGTCGCAAGCGAGGGCATGCGGCGCCCGCTGGCCGATCTGCTGGCGATCCCGCTGGCCGAGGGGCGCAACTGGGACGAGGCGGAACTGACGCGCGAGGTGGAGAACAACGCCCAGGGCATCCTGGGCTATGTGGTGCGCTGGGTCGATCAGGGGGTGGGCTGTTCCAAGGTGCTGGATATCGATGATGTGGGGCTGATGGAGGATCGCGCGACCTGTCGCATATCCAGTCAGGCGCTGGCCAACTGGCTGCATCATGGTGTGGTGAGCGAGGATCGCGTGATGGCGGCGATGCGCAAGATGGCCGCTGTGGTGGACCGGCAGAACGCCGGCGATCCGGCCTATCGGCCGATGGCGCCGGGGTTTGACGGGCCGGCGTTCCGGGCTGCCTGTGCGCTGGTCTTCGAGGGGCGCGCGCAGCCCTCGGGCTATACCGAGCCGGTGCTGCATGCCCATCGGCTGGAAGCAAAGTCACTGGCGGTTTGATCCGAAGCGCCCGGGCCGCTCTCCTTGCGCGCCGATAATGCGCAGCGGCGGCGCCGTCAGCCCTCTCGCTCCAACTCGGCGCGCAGGGCGCGCAGCACGGGCAGCGCCGCGCGCAGCTTCTCGATCCCCAGCGTGCCCGCCAGTTGTGCGATCACCGGCGCGGTGGCCTGCAGCGCGGCGTCGCGCGCGGCGCGGCCGGCGGGGCTGATCGAGACGAACTTGCGTCGCGCATCGTCCCAATCGGGGCGGATATGAACATGGCCCGCCCATTCCAGCTTGTTCAACGTGTTGGTCATCGCGCCCCGGGTGACGTGGAAGCTCTTCGCCAATTGCGCCGGCGTGCGCTCCTCCTGCAGCCGGGCCAGATGGTTGAGCACGCTGAAATGCGACAGCTCCATCCCCTTCGGCATCGCCCGCGAGAGCCGCGCGCGGGACAGTTGCTCGGCCATGAAAAGCTCGGCGAAAAGCGCCACGGCCAGATCGTCGATGGGCTTTTCCGCGTCGCTCATCCGCCGCGCGCCGGTGGCTGGAAGGGCCGGTCATGGTCCAGCGAGGGGACGCGGGCGCGCGCATCCCCAACCGCCTGCAGGTCGATATCCAGATGGAACACCCCCGGTTCGGTGCCGCCATCCAGCACCACCTCGCCCCAGGGCGCCACGGCCAGGCTGTGCCCATGGGTGCGGCGCTGGCGGCCTGCGCTGGCCGGGTGGGTGCCGGTCTGGGCCGGGGCCAGCACCCAGCAGCCGGTCTCGATGGCCCGCGCCCGCAGCAGGGATTCCCAATGCGCCGCACCAGTGACCGGGCTAAAGGCTGCGGGCACGGTCAGGATCTGCGCGCCGGCGTGGGCCAGCGCGCGGTAAAGATGCGGGAAGCGCAGGTCGTAGCAGACCGTCAGGCCCAGCGTCGCGAAGGGCGTGGCGGCAATTACGGCCTGCGCGCCGGGGCGGATGCTGGCCGATTCGCGATAGGTTTCCTCGGCCGAGACCTGCACGTCGAAGAGATGGATCTTGTCATAGCGCGCGGCGATGGTCCCGTCCGGGCCAATCAGCAGCGAGCGGTTGGCAAACCGCCCGTCCGGGTCATCGGTCTGAAACAGCAGCGAGCCGGCCAGCAGCCAGACCCCGGCGCGCGCGGCCTCGTCGCGCAGCAAGGCCAGCACCGGGTCGGTATCCTCGGTCCCCAGCACCCGGGCCTGATGGCGGCGGCTGATCGACAGGCAGTTGGTCACTTCCGGCGTCAGCACGAAATCCGCGCCGCCCGCCACCGCCTCGCGCAGCGCGGCGCGCACCGGGACCACGTTTTCCTGCGGGTCGTCGCCGACCGTCAGTTGCAGCAGCGCGGCGCGCAAGGCCTCAGCCCCCGCCACCCTTGCCGCCGCCGTTCAGCAGCGGTGCCAGATCGCCGCTGCGGTCCAGCGCGTGAAGGTCGTCGCAGCCGCCGATATGGCGGTCGTCGATGAAGACCTGCGGCACGGTGCGCCGCCCGCCGGCGCGCTGGATCATTTCGGGCTTGCGGTCGGGGGCGGCCCAGATGTCGATCTCCTCATAGGCCGCGCCCTTTTTCGACAGCAGCCGCTTGGCCGCGTGGCAGAAACCGCAAAGCGGCGAGGTGTAGATTTCGATCCGGGGCATGATGCGCATCCTTTGGCCGGGGGCGGCGGGTTGCGGCAGATGTAATGTGCTTTGAAGCTGCTGTGAACCATTTGAGCCTGAAAAGCGGGTTCGCCCCGTTGGCGCGGCTATTCGGGGCGCAGCACGCGGGCCAGCACCAGCACATCCACCGCGTCGGCCCCGGCGCGGAAACAGGCCTCGGTGCTGGCCGCCAGCGTGGCGCCAGAGGTCATCACGTCATCGACCAGCAGCACATGGCGCCCCTCTATCATCGCCGCGCGGCGGGGGTGGGGGGTGATGGCATCGGCGAGGTTCTCAAACCGCGCGGGGCGCGAGCGGCCGTCCTGCGAGCCGGTGAAGCGGCGGCGGCGCAAGAGGTCGGGGCAATGCGGGCGGCCGATCTCGCGCGCCAGCGCGGCCGACAGCAGCGCGGACTGGTTGTAGCGCCGGCCCAGCATCCGCCACCAGTGCAGCGGCACCGGCGCGACCACGGTATCGGCGCGGACCAGCGGCCGCGCGCGCTGTGCCAGCCAGCGGCCAGCCGGGGCGGCCAGATCATGCCGGTCGCTGTATTTCAGCCCCAGCACCATGCGCCGCGCCGCGCCGTCATAGGCCATCACCGCGCGGCCCCGCCCCCAGGGCCGGGCGATGGTCAGGCAGTCGTCGCAGATGACCGGCGTGCCGTCATCCTCGCCCGGCAGGGGCACGCCGCATTTGTCGCAGGCCAGCCCGTGGATAAAGGCCGCATCGCGCCAGCAGGCGGGGCAGAGCGTGCCGGCCTCCTGCACCAGCGCATCGCAGGCCAGGCATTGCGGCGGATAGATGAGGTCCAGTGCCGAGCGTCCCAGCTGCCGCGCCGGGGCCAGTAGCCGGGCCGAGGTCATTCCGCGCTGCCCGCACGCAGGCTTGACATTCCCCCCGCCCGCCCCGAGTTCAGCGCCATGTCAGCCATGCAATCCCCACCCCAGTTGACCGACCGCCCCGCGCTGACCCGCCAGCGCCGACGTGCCGCGCAGCGCCCCGCGCTGTTCCTGCACGACTCGATCCGCGACGAACTCAAGGAAAGACTCACCGAGGTTAACAGAAGGTTTACGGCACCTGCCCTGGTGCTGGGCCAGCCGGGCCCCTGGGGCGATCTTTGGGCGGAAGCCTTTCCCGGCGCGCGGATCGTGGCGGATGCGCCGATGCTGGAGCTGGAACCCGGCGCGCATGATCTGGTGATCCACGCGCTGTGCCTGCACTGGGCCGACGACCCGCTGGGCCAGATCATCCAGTGCTGCCGTGCCTTGCAGCCGGACGGGCTGTTCATGGCCGCGCTGCCCGGCGGGCGCAGCCTGCAGGAATTGCGCGCGGTGCTGGCGCAGGCCGAAGCCGACCTTTACGGCGCCCTGTCGCCCCGCGTGCTGCCGATGACCGATATCCGCGATGCCGGTGCGCTGCTGCAACGCGCCGGGCTGGCGCTGCCGGTGGCCGACACGAGCGCGCAGCGCATCCTTTATGCCGACCCGCGCCGCCTGGTGGCCGATCTGCGCGGCATGGGCGAGGGCAACGCGCTGGCCGCCCGGCGCCGCCAGCCGATGCCGCGCGCGCTGTGGGACCGCGCCATGCAGCTATACGCCGCCACCCATGCCGATGCCGAGGGGCGGCTGATCGCCACAGCCGAGATCCTGTTCCTGACCGGTTGGGCGCCGGCCGATACCCAGCAGAAGCCCCTGCGCCCCGGTTCGGCCGCCGCCCGGCTGGCCGAGGCGCTGGGCACCCGTGAGACCCCGCTGGAACCGGTCAGCCCGCCGCGCCCGCGCCCAGACGGTGATTGACCCCCCCTGTCAACCCGCTATGTGAGGGCAAACCGCAAAAGGACGCCAGCGATGCTTGACGCTCAGCCCGCCCGCTGCCCCATCGCCCATGACAAGCCCGGCCAGGGCCGGCTTGCGCATGCGCCTGCCGACCACCCGCCGGTGCCACAGACGAAAACCGGCGTGCTGATCGCCAACCTGGGCACGCCGGACAATTACGACTACTGGTCGATGCGGCGTTATCTGAACGAATTCCTGTCCGACAAGCGGGTGATCGACTATCCGTCCTGGAAGTGGCAGCCGCTGCTGCAACTCATCATCCTGTCCAAGCGGCCCTTCACCTCGGGCGCCAACTACCGCTCGATCTGGAACCACGACAAGGGCGAAAGCCCGCTGATGACCATCACCAAGGATCAGACCGCCGGGATCGCGGCGCGGATGCAGGCACGGTTCGGCGGTGATGTGGTGGTCGATTTCTGCATGCGCTACGGCAACCCCTCGACCCGTTCGAAGGTGCGCGCGCTGGTCGAACAGGGCTGCGAACGGATCCTGTTCTTCCCGCTCTACCCGCAATATGCCGGCGCCACCACGGCCACGGCGAATGACCAGTTCTTCCGCGCGCTGATGGCAGAGAAATGGCAGCCCTCGGTGCGAACCGTGCCGGCCTATTTCGACCATCCGCTTTATATCGAGGCGCTGGCGCAATCGGTGGAAAGCGCCTGGGCGGCGGCCGAGGAGAAACCGGAGGTGCTGGTCGCATCCTATCACGGCATGCCGCAGCGCTATCTGCGCGAGGGCGATCCCTATCATTGCCAATGCGCCAAGACCACGCGGCTGTTGCGCGAGCGGCTGGGCTGGGCCGAGGACAAGGTGCAGACCACCTTCCAGTCGGTCTTCGGGTCAGAGGAGTGGCTGCGACCCTACACGGTGGAGCATGTGGCGCGGCTGGCCGAATCGGGGGTGAAGCGGCTGGCGGTGGTGGCGCCGGCCTTTTCGGCGGATTGCATCGAGACGCTGGAAGAGATCAACGAGGAGATCCGCGAAAGCTTCGAGGAAGCCGGCGGCGAGCAGTTCACCTATATTCCCTGCCTGAACGACGACGCGGCGCATGTCGACGCGCTATGCGCGATCATCGAGGACAACCTGAAGGGTTGGACCGGCTGACAGTCCGGAACCGGGACCCGGCGCCTCTGATCCGGGCGCTACCGGGCATGCGGCGCGGAAAGACGAAAAAGGCGGGGTGAAGCATGCTTCACCCCGCCTTCTTCGTTTCAAAGCCGCAGCGCGATCAGCGCAGCGCGATCGCCAGGCCGACCAGCAGCAGGATCGGGATGATGATCCCACCCATCGACGAGGTCGAGTGCTCGACGATCACTTCCGGCTCGATGACCGGCTCGATGATGGTGCCGGCCATGGCGGCCGAACCAGCAACGGCGATCAGGGCAGCGAGTGCAAGTTTCTTCATGTTAACCTCCAGATATCCGTGTGGCATCATTTCAAGACGATGACACACCCCCAAGACGATGCCTCGTCACGTCCTGAAAGCATCTTGGCGGCAGAAATGCAACGGGTCAAGTAACCTGCGGGTCGTGGTTCGTCGTGCATGTCGTCATATTGGCAACACCTGACGGCCGGAATCCGACCCTTTTGCCGATCGCCGCGGCATCTCCCACCGTAGCATTGTCGTCCGGTCTGCCACAACCGACGGGTGTGCGGAGCGCAGGTAGGGGCGGCGCCTGGCGGGTTGGGTTTGTGTTTCCGACGAACAGGCGCTAAAGGCATGGCTGCAACATCGGATACTGCCATGAACACGCCACATCTGACCGCCTATGCCGCGCTTGCCCTGCTGGCTGCCTGCCAGGCGCCGACCTCTGCCACCCGGATGGGGCCGGATGGGCGGCCCTTGCCGGTTATCTACCGCATCGGGCCGAATGACGGGCCGCGGATCCGGGCCAGGATGCGTGACGGGATCAATTCGGTGCGGGCGCGGCGCGGCCTTGCCGCGGTCGAACTGAACAACGATCTGACCTCGGCCGCCGCCACCCATGCGCGCGACATGTCGCGCCAGGCGCGGCCCTGGCATTTCGGCTCTGACGGCTCCACCCCAATCGAGCGGGTGACGCGGGTCGGCTACCGCGGGCAATTCCTGGGCGAGCTGATTTCCGAGACCTTCGAGACCGAGCTGGAAACGCTGACCGTCTGGCTGGAAAACCCCGAAACCCGCGGCGTGCTGCTGGACCCGCGCATGCGCGAGATCGGTTTCGCCTGGCATCAGGATGACAACGGCAAGCTGTGGTGGACCCTGACCACCGGCGCGCCCCGGGCGACGACACAGGCGCTGGGCTGACCTTGCGCTGAACGGCCTCCGTGCTGACCCGGGACCGCCCGCGCCGGACTGCCCGGTGCCGGCGCCTTACTCCATCGCGGCCGGGAAAGGCAGAACCGTCCACACCTGTCGACCCGGCTCAGCCCGCCCGCGCGCGCTGTGGCGCCATGCTCGCCGGCTCTGCGCGCGATCCCTGCCGCCGGGCGGCGAAAGCATGCACCGCCGCGCCAAAGGCCCTGAACAGCGGGCGCGAGACCGGGTCACTGGCCGCACGCCATTCTGGGTGCCATTGCACCCCCAGCGCGAAACCCGGCGCATCGCGCACATAGATCGCCTCGGGCGTGCCGTCGCGCGCATGGCCATCGATCACCACCTGCGCGCCCGGAGTGCGGATGCCCTGGCCATGCAGCGTGTTGGTCATCACCTCCTGCGCGCCCATGAGCCGGTGGAACACGCCGCCCTCGGCAAACTGCACCACATGGCGCAGGGCGAATTTCTCTTCCAGCGATCCATCTGGTGGCATGCGGTGGTTCATCCGTCCCGGCATGTCCCGGATCTCGGGTTCCAGCGTGCCGCCCAAGGCCACGTTAATTTCCTGAAACCCGCGGCAGATGCCCAGGAGCGGCTGACCGCGCTCCACGCAGGCGCGCACCAGCGGCAGGGCCACGGCATCGCGGCTGCGGTCGAAGGCGCCATGGGCGGGGGTCTCGGCCTCGCCATATTCCTCGGGGTGGACATTGGGCCGCCCGCCGGTCAGCAGGATGCCGTCGCAGACCGTCAGCAATTCCTCGACCGTCACATAGCGCGGGTCGGTCGGGATAAGCAGCGGCAGGCAATCGGCGACTTCTGCCACCGCCTCGCTGTTCATCGTGCCGCCGGCATGGGTCGGATACTGGTCGTTCACCAGATAGCTGTTGCCGATGATGCCGACGACGGGCCGACGCATGATGATCCTCCTGCCGGGTCAGCCTTGAA
>SKNG01000348.1 GCA_007120685.1 Paracoccaceae bacterium
CAGGCGATGGCCCCTGCGGCGATGACCGGCACGTCCAGTGCCTCGGCCAGCGCCGGGATCAGCGCCATGGCGCCGACGGCCGCCTGCGCCGCCGCCTGCGGGGTGAAGCTGCCGCGATGCCCCCCGGCTTCGCCCCCCTGGGCGATCACCGCATCGGCGCCCGCTTCCTGGGCCGCCAGCGCCTCGGCCAGGGTGGTGGCGGTGGCGAGCCAGGCGATCCCGGCGGTTCTCAGGGCCGCCACCTGATCCGGCCGGAAGAGCCCCATGATGCTGGAGGCCACCGCCGGCCGGGCGGCCAGCAGGGCGGCGAATTGCGCGTCGAAATCCGGCAACATCGGCTCTGGCGGCAGGCCGGGTCGGGGGCCGAAGCGGGCCAGGAAATCGGCCAGGGCTGCCTCCTGCGCGGCATCGCGCGGGGGCGGATCGTCAGGCACCCAGAGGTTGATCTGAAAACACCCGCCCGACATCTGCCGGAACCGCTGCGCCCAGCCGGCGATCCCCGCCTGATCCAGCGGCAGGGCCCCGCAGGCGCCCAGCCCGCCGGCCTCTGCCACGGCGGCGGCCAGTGCCGGGGGCGAGGCGCCGGCCATGGGCGCCATCAGCACCGGCAGACCGAGGCCGAAGCGGGCGCAAAAGGCGCGCGCCCTGTCGCGCGGCGGCTGGTCAGCGGGTCGGACCATGCGAACAAACCCCTTGTCGAACCAAACGTGCCTGCAAGGCTGGCACGCATGCGGCGCTCAGTCCAGCCGATCCCGGGAAAAGGCATAGAGCGCGCAGCCGGCCAGCAGCATCACCCCGAAGAACAGGAAGATGGCGGCATAGGCGGCCTCGGGCGGGCTGGCGGGCGCGGCCTCGTAGACGCGGCGCGAGGCGACCTGAAACAGCCCCACCCCGCCGATCGAGAACATGTTCAGAAGCGTCACCCCCCGGCCCAGCAGATGCGGCGGAAAGAAGCTGCGGCCATGGGCCATGATCAGCGGATAGGACACCCCCAGAAAGGCCACCACGCTGAGCATCGCCAGCGAGGACCAGAACCCTGAGGCCGGCATGGCCCAGAGTGCCAGCAGCGCTGCAGCGCCGATCAGATTGCCGGTAAGGACCACCCATTTGCGGGTGCCGAAGATCCGGTCGGCGGGACCATAGGCAAAGGCGCCCAGCACCATGGCAAAAGCCAGCACCAGCGTCACATGCCCGATCACAAGGGTATCGGCGCCAAAGACCGCCTCGTAATAGGGCCCGGCCCACAGGCCCCGCAACGCGGCGATGGGGGCGTAATTGACCAGCAGAAGCGGCAGGATCAGCCATATCGCCGGGATGCGCAGCACATCCATCAGCGACCCGCGTCCACCATCGCCTGCGGTTTCGGCCGCCGGCGGGTCCTGGATCAGGAACAGCATCGCCAGCCCGTTGGCCAGCGTCAGCAGGCCGAGCAGCGCCACAGTTTCGCGCCAGCCGAAGGTTTCGGCCGCCCAGGCCAGCGGCCAGGCCCCGGCGATATTGCCCAGCGAACCGAAGCCGATGATCGCCCCGGCCAGCGTGGCGAAGACAGCCGCCGGATAGATCCGGCCGAAGATGTAATAGGCCGCCATCAGCACCGGCGAACAGCCCATGCCGACCAACACCATCGACAGGTGGACATGCCAGGGCGCCTGGGCCAGGGCGAAGATCAGCGCGCCGCCGCCACCCGCCAAGCCCAGCAGCCATGAGGCGGTGCGCCTTGGTCCCAGCGTGTCCAGCGCCCATCCCACCGGCAGTTGCATCAGCGCGAAGGAGAGGAACCACAGGCCAGAGGACAGCGCCAGATCATCCGGGCCGGCGCCGATATCGCGACCCAGCGCCGGGGCCAGAACGGCCAGGAAGGCGCGGTAGAACTGGCTGAGCACATAGCCCAGCACCAGCATTGCGATGCCCAGTTTCATTCGCGGGTCCGTCCCCTGTCCCAGCCGCGCGCGATTGCACACATGTTAAGCAGTTGACGGCGACCTTTGCCGATATCGGTGGCAGGGTCCAGAGGCGGCGGGCCGGAAACAGCAGAACCCAGCGGCAGTCATCGCCCTTGCAACGCCGCCGCGACAGCGAGGCAGCAACGCGGGTCTGTGGCAACTGAACCAGTGTTGATACCATTCCCGGTCGAGCGCTTTGGCAGACGCGGGATGACGTGCCTTCGAAGGCGCTTGTGAACGGGCGTCTTGCAAAGCCCGTTTTCGCTCGGTGGTTGTGCTCCCCGAACAAGCAGCCGGAAACGGTATGAAAGCCGTGGAATTGATCGCTGCCCGGGTGCCGCGCTCAGGCCAGCCAGGGCCGGAAGGTGGCGACAACCTGTTCGTAGATGCCGCGCTTGAACGGCACGATTTCCGCCAGCATCTGATCGGCGCGGATCCAGCGCCAGGCGCTGAATTCGGGATGGGCGCGGCCGTGGATGTCGATCTCGTCATCCTCGCCCAGATAGCGCAGCAGGTACCAGCGCTGCTCCTGCCCCCGGAACCGCCCGCCCCAGATGCGCGGCACGATCTCGGCCGGCAGATCATAGCGCAGCCAGTCCGGTGTCTCGGCCAGAAGCTGCACACGCTCCGCCGGCACGCCGATCTCTTCCTCCAACTCACGCAGGGCCGCAGCGCGGGGGCTTTCGCCAGAATCGATCCCGCCCTGCGGCATCTGCCAGGCCGGCGCCTGGCTGTCGATGCGCTGGGCGGCGAAGATCAGACCGTCGCGGTTGATCAGCATCACCCCCACGCAAGGCCGCCAGGGCAGAGCGGCCAGCGCGTCCGCATCGGGCAGCGCCGGCCTGCTGTCGGACCCCGACATCGCGCCCTTCAGCGGCTGTTCAGCGCGGCGATGCCGCGCAGGATGTCCAGCGCCGAGGCAAGCTGGTAATCCTCGCGCCGCAGCCGGGCCACTTCCTCGGCCGCGCGTGCTTCGTCTTCCATCATGCGCCGCTCGTCATCCGAAATCGCTTCGGCACCCAGGGCCCCGCGCAGGCTGGCTTCGCTGCGTGGCGGACGGGTCGGGGTCGACTCATCCTCGGGCGCCTCGGCACGTGGCGGCTGGGGCACGATGATATCCGGCGAGACGCCCAATGCCTGGATCGACCGGCCGGAAGGCGTGAAGTAGAGCGAGGTGGTCAGCCGCATCGCCCCGTCGCCGCGCAGCGGGATCAGCGACTGGACCGAACCCTTGCCGAAACTGCGCGTGCCCACCACTGCCGCGCGCCGGTGATCTTGCAGGGCGCCGGCCACGATTTCCGAGGCCGAGGCCGAGCCGCCGTTGATCAGCACCACCATCGGCCGCCCTTCGATCCGGTCGCCCGGGGTGGCGTTGTAGCGCTCGCCCTGCTCGTCGCTGCGCCCGCGGGTTGAGACGATTTCGCCCCGATCCAGAAAGGCATCGGTCACGCGGATTGCCTGGTTCAGCAGCCCGCCCGGGTTGTTGCGCAGGTCCAGCACCACGCCGCGCAGGTTGTCGAGGCCGCCAAGCTCTTCGATGGCATCGTCCAGCCCGGATACAAGGTTGGGATAGGTCTGTTCGTTGAAGGTGGTCAGGCGTAGAACCACGATATCGCCTTCGATCCGGGTGCGCACGGCCTGAATGCGGATAGTGTCGCGGATGATGGACAGATCGAAGGGCTCGCTCACCCCGTCGCGGACCACGGTGATGACGATCTCCGAACCCACCGGCCCGCGCAGCATGTCCAGCACTTCTGGCAGGGTCAGGCCCAGAAGCGACTCGCCATCGGCATGGGTGATCAGATCGCCGGCCTGCACGCCCGCTTCGTAGGCCGGGGTGTCGTCGATGGGCGCGATGACCTGGACCACACCGTCCTGCTGGCTGATTTCGATGCCCAGGCCGCCAAAGGCGCCTCGGGTCTGCACGCGCAGATCCTCGAAATCGTCCGGCGCCAGAAAGCTGGAATGCGGATCGAGCGAACTGAGCATGCCGTTGATCGCCGCACGGATCAGATCGCCGGTGTCGACCTCGGTCACGTATTGCGCGCGGATCCGCTCAAACACATCGCCGAACAGGTCAAGCTGCTCATAGACCGAGCGGTTCCGCTCGGATTCCTGGGCGATCAGCGGCCCGGCCAGCTGGGTGCTGACCAGCGCCCCGCCCATGATACCCGCCACGGCTGCCAGAAGGAGTTTTCGCATCATATCGTCCCGTTCAGCGGCGCCCGAACAGCTGCGCTCTTGCGGCCATGCGGTGCCCGTGTCGTTTCTTGCCCTAGAGGCCAGTCAAATCGAACCAGAGCGCCGGGTCAATGGCTACCCCGTTTTCCCTGACTTCCAGATACAGGGTTTCGCTGCGGCCGGCCAGCATGTCCTCCTGCGGTGCGAACTCCTGCCCGGCCTCGGCCTCGCCCGGCATCAAGCCCAGCGCCGCGCCCGCCTCGATCACTTCGCCAACGCGCGGGTAGACCCTGCCCAGACCGGCGAGGAACAAAAGATAGCCTGTGGCGGGCTCGATCAAGATCACGTTTTCGTAGTCCAGAAGCGGGCCGCGGTAGCGCACGGTGCCGGCCAGGGGAGCGGTGACCAGCGCGCCCGGCTCGGCAGCCAGAACCAAGCCGGGGCGGGCGATGCCGGCGGCATCGGCCTCGCCGGCCGCGCGCAGCACCGTGCCGCGCAAGGGCAACGACAGGGCACCGCGCGCCGCCTCGAAGGCGCGCAGGCCCCGCTCTCTTTCCGCCTGGTTGAGGTTTTCCGGCGTGCCTAGTTGCGCCGCCATCGCCTCCAGCCCCAGGGCGAAGGCCTCCAGCGTCTGGACCGATGCCAGCAGCGCCAGCATGCGCGCCTCCTCCGCTGTGGGGGCGTCCGGCAGGTCACGCCGGTCGGCCATGGCCTGACTCAGCGTGACGCGCGCCTCCTGCAGGCTGTCCAGCCCTGAACTCAGGGTCTGCTGCGCCTCTTCCTGCAACAGGCGCAGGTCTTCCAGCTCGGCCAGGAGCGTGCCGATGCGCTGCGCCTCGGCCTGCATGGCCGGGGCCAGATCGGCCAGCATCATGCCCGCCCGCACGGCGGCCAGCGGCCCTTCCGGATGCAGCATAAGCGCCGGCGGGTCGATTCGTTCGACCGCCATCAGCGCCCCCAGCACGCGCGACAGGGCCGCACTTTCCTGCTCGAACAGGCGCCCGATGTTGGCCTCGCGCAGGCTGGCCGCGCGCAGCCCGGCGCGCAGCGCGGCCAGCCCGTCCTCATGCGCGCGGATGGTTCGGGTCAGCGCCGCGATACGGTCGCGCGCCCGCTCGGCCTCGGCCAGCCCGTCGATGGCATCAAGCAGCGCCACGGCGGCCGCCCGCGCCTCGGAGGCGGTGGCGGCGGTATCGCCAGCGTCGGTCTGGGCATGGGCGGAGACAGGTCCGATCACGGAAAGAAGCAGCGTGATCAGCAGCGCCGCCAGGGAAGCAGAAGGGGGGACGAAGGGGTCGGCAGGACGGCGGGTCATGGCCTGATCAGGCTCCGGCCCGTCATTTCGGGCGGTTGCGGCAGCCCCATCAGGGCCAGCACGGTGGGCGCCACATCGGCCAGCCGGCCGCTTTTCAGCCGCGCGCCCTCTGGCCCGCCGATCAGCACCACCGGCACCAGGTTGGTGGTATGCGCGGTATGCGGCCCGCCGGTTTCCGGGTCGATCATCTGTTCGGCATTGCCGTGATCGGCGGTCAGCAGCATCGCCCCCCCGGCCGCCGAGAGCGCCGGCAGCGCCCGGCCCAGCCCCGCATCCACCGCCTGACAGGCGCGGATCGCGGCGCCCAGATCGCCGGTATGGCCCACCATGTCCGGGTTGGCATAGTTGACTACGATCAGATCGAACCCCGCCTCGATCGCTGCTACCAGACGGTCGGTCACCGCTTCGGCAGCCATTTCGGGCGCCAGATCATAGGTGGCCACCTTGGGCGAGGGTGGCATGAAACGCTCTTCTCCGGGCTCCGCATCTTCCTGCCCGCCGTTGAGGAAGAAGGTCACATGCGGGTATTTCTCGGTCTCGGCCAGGCGGAACTGGCGCAGCCCGTGGCGGGCAACCCAGGCGCCCAGCGTGTTCTCGATGACGCGCTTGGGGAAGGCCGTCTGCATGAAGGCGTTATGCGCCTGGGAATAATCGACCATGCCCAGCAGCATCGCCCAGTCGATCTTTCGCCCGGTATCGAAACCGGTAAAGGACGGCGCCCCGATCGCCGCCAGGATCTCGCGCGCGCGGTCGGCGCGGAAGTTCAGGCAGAAGAAGCCGTCACCCCCCTGCGCCCCCTTGTAGCCCTCGATCACCGTGGGGGCGATGAACTCGTCCGTCTCGCCCCGCGCATAGGCCTGGGCGACGGCGGTCTGCGCATCGGGCGCCGTCTCGCCCCGGCCGCGGACGATGGCGGCATGGGCGCGCTCTACCCGGTCCCAGCGCGAATCGCGGTCCATCGCCCAGTAGCGGCCGACGACCGTGGCGATGCGCGCCCCGCGCGGCAGGTCTGCGGCCAGATCGGCGATGAAACGGTCGGCGGATTTCGGCGCCACGTCGCGCCCGTCGGTGATGGCGTGGATGGCCACCGGCACGCCCGCTTCGGTCAGCGCGCGGACAGCGGCGCGCATGTGCAGGATATGCCCATGCACCCCGCCATCGGACACCAGGCCGAACACATGCGCCGTGCCGCCGGTCTGGTGCAGCCGGGCGATGAATTCGCCCAGGCCCACGTTTTCGGCAAAGCTGCCGTCCTCTATTGCCAGGTCGATCTGGCCCAGATCCATCGCCACCACCCGGCCCGCGCCGATATTGGTATGGCCGACCTCGGAATTGCCCATCTGCCCGCTGGGCAGGCCCACATCGGGGCCATGGGTGGTCAGGGTGGCATGCGGGCAGGTCTGCATAACGTGGTCGAAATGCGGGGTTTCCGCCTGTGCCACCGCATTGCCCGTGGCCGACGGGTTGAGCCCCCAGCCATCGAGGATGCACAGCACCACCGGGCCGCGTGCCGCCTTGTCGCCTGTCATGCCCGCCTCCGTTTGCGTGCCGCCTGTCTATGCGCTGGCCCGCGGCAGGGCAATGGCGGCAGGCTCACAGCGGCATGAAGCCGCGCGCGAGGGCCGGGCGGCGGGAGGGTAGCGTCAGTTCAGCCGCCAGCTGTAATCGCCATCGCTGAAGGTTTCCGCATCGACGCGCCAGATCGGGCCGCAGGCAAACCCGCCCGGTTCGTTGTCCCAGTTCACGCACATCTCGTCACCACTCATTTCCCACCGGCCGGTGTCGGTGCCATAGGTGGTGTCGTCATAGTTCGTCGCGCCATCGGCGGTGAAGCACTGCGTGCCTTCCGAAACACCCCAATAGGTGATGCACTGATCGGCATGCAGCGCCACGATCTCTTCGGCGCTCAGCGCCTCGGCCTGCGCCGCGGTGGCGCCAAGGGCGAGGCACCCCAGCACCGAGAGGCTGCCGGCAATGGTTCTGATCGCATTGGTTCTGATCCTTGTCATCCTGGTCTCCTTCGCTGGTTGGATACGCCCGCGGGGGATTGCAAACCCCGGCTGCGGGCTGGCCGAAGTCATTCGCTCAGATCAAGCCAGATGGTCTTCAACTCGGTGTATTGCTCATGGGCGTGAATGCCGTTGTCGCGCCCGCCGAAACCGCTGGACTTGAAGCCGCCAAACGGTGTGCTGATCTCGCCCTCGGAATAGGTGTTCACCCCCACCGTGCCCGCTTTCAGCTTGCGTGCGTAACGATGCGCCTTGGCGATGCTGGCGGTGTAAAGGGTCGCGGCCAGCCCGTACTGCGTCTGGTTGGCCAGCGCGATGGCCTCCTCGTCGCTCTCGGCGCGGGTGACGCCGACGACGGGGCCGAAGATTTCCTGCTCATAGATATCCATGCCGGGCGTCACCCCGGCAAAGATGGTGGGCTTGAACAGCAGCCCCCCCGCCCCTTCACCGCCCGCGACGACCTGAGCGCCCTGCGCCTTGCCGCTGTCCACCAGGCCAGAGACCTTGGCGAAATGCTCGGCGCTGACCAGCGGCCCCTGGCGTGTGGCCGGATCCAGCGGGTCGCCCACGGGCCAGTCGGCCACCTGCTTGGCCAGTTCCGCCACCAGTTCGTCATAGACATCCTTATGGGCAATGATGCGGCTGTTCGCGGTGCAGTTCTCGCCCATGTTCCAGAAGATCGCGGCGGCCTGGGTCTCGGCGATCTCGGCGATGTTCTTGGCATCCGACAGCACCACCGCGGCCGATTTGCCGCCCATTTCCAGGCAGACCTCCTTCAGGTTCGATTGCGCGGCGTATTCCAGGAATTTCCGCCCCACCTCGGTCGAGCCGGTGAAGGTGATCGCGTCCACATCCATATGCCGGCCCAGCGGCTCGCCCGCATCGGGGCCCATGCCGGTGATCACGTTCAGCACGCCCGGCGGCACGCCTGCCTCCAGCGCCAGTTCGGCCAGGCGCAGGGCGGTCAGGCTGGTCTGTTCGGCGGGTTTGACCACCACCGAATTGCCGGTGGCCAGCGCCGGGCCGATCTTCCAGGCCATCATCAGCAGCGGGAAGTTCCAGGGCAGCACGGCGCCGACCACGCCCAGCGGCTCGCGCACCACCAGCGCCAGGGCATCGGGCGCGGTGGGGGCGATCTGGTCGTAAAGCTTGTCTTGCGCCTCGCCATGCCAGCGGATCGCGTTGGCGGTCTCGGGGATGTCCAGTTCCAGGCAGTCGGCGATGGGCTTGCCGGCATCGACGGATTCCATCACCGCCAGCGCCTCGGCATGCGCCATGATCAGATCGGCCAGCCGGCACAGCACCGCCTTGCGTTCGGAGGGGTGCAGATCCGACCAGACGCCGGCCTCGTGGGCGCGGCGGGCGGCGGCCACGGCGGCATCGACATCGGCGGCACCGCAGGCGGGCAGGGTGGCGATCAGATCACCGGTGTAGGGGTTGCGGGTCTCGAATGTGGCGCCGCTTAGTGCGGCGACGAACTGGCCGTCGATGAAAGCGCCGGTGGGCAGTTTCAGGGATTTCGCCATGTCGGCATAGGCATTCATGGGGCTCTCCTCTCGGTTCAGGCGCCGATCCGGTCCAGCGCGCGGTACAGGATGATGGCGGCGCCCAGGCCGATGCGGCGGGCGCCGTGTAAGGGGATGGGGCGGGCCGGGGTGACGGGGAAATCCA
>SKNG01000370.1 GCA_007120685.1 Paracoccaceae bacterium
AGCCCCAGCGTTCCGGCGCGCCCACCCAGCGTCGGGCGCCGCCCTCCTCTTGCCGATCAAACGGAGGAAGAGGAACGGTGTTCCCTACTGGCACCACTCTTTTTCCTTTTTCATCAGCCTGTTAACGCAGCACCGATCGGCCCGCGTAGATGGCGCTTTCGCCCAGCATTTCCTCGATCCGGATCAGCTGGTTATATTTCGCCAACCGGTCCGAGCGGGCCAGCGAGCCGGTCTTGATCTGCCCGCAGTTGGTGGCCACGGCCAGATCGGCGATAGTGGAATCCTCGGTCTCACCGGACCGGTGCGACATCACGCAGGTCATCCGCGCCCGGTGCGCCAAGTCCACCGCGGCCAATGTCTCGGTCAGGGTGCCGATCTGGTTCACCTTCACCAGCAGGCTGTTGGCACAGCCATCGCTGATCCCGCGCGCCAGTCGTTCCGGGTTGGTCACGAAGAGATCGTCGCCAACCAACTGTACCCTGTTCCCCAACGCCTCGGTCAGCAGGCGCCAGCCTTCCCAATCGTCCTCGTGGCAGCCATCCTCGATTGACACGATAGGATAGTCGCGCACCAGATCGGCCAGGTAGGTCACGTTCTCTGCCGCATCCAGTTTTTTCTTTTCTCCTGCAAGAACATAGCGGCCGTCCTTGAAGTATTCGCTGGCCGCGCAATCCAGCGCAAGGACGATATCTTCGCCCGGTTTGTAACCGGCCTTCCCAATAGCCTTCAGAATGAAATCAAGTGCTTCACGAGTGGAATTGATGTTGGGTGCGAAGCCGCCCTCGTCGCCCACGCCGGTGGCCAGCCCGGCGGCCTGCAATTCCTTCTTCAGCACATGGAACACCTCGGCCCCCATGCGCACCGCATCGCGGATCGACCCCGCGCTGACCGGCATGATCATGAATTCCTGGATGTCGATGGGGTTGTCGGCATGCTGCCCGCCGTTGACGATATTCATCATCGGCACCGGCAGCACCCGCGCCGAGGTGCCGCCGACATAGCGGTGCAGCGGCAGCGCGCTGGCCTCGGCCGCGGCCTTGGCCACCGCCAGCGACACGCCCAGAATGGCGTTCGCGCCCAGCCGCGCCTTGTTCGGCGTGCCGTCCAGCTCGATCAGCGCGGCGTCGATGGCCGCCTGTTCGGTGGCATCCACGCCGACCAGCGTCTCGGCAATCTCGCCATTCACCGCCGCCACGGCCTCCAGCACGCCCTTGCCCAGATAGCGTGCCGCATCGCCGTCGCGCCGTTCCACCGCCTCATGCGCCCCGGTCGAGGCGCCCGAGGGCACCGCCGCCCGGCCCATCGAGCCATCCTCCAGCGTCACATCGACCTCGATGGTCGGGTTGCCGCGGCTGTCGAGGATCTCGCGCGCGTGAATGTCGATGATGTCGGTCATGGGGCCGGTCCCGTGCTGGCTGCGTCGACGCGCTCTATAGACGTTGCGGCCGGGCGGCGGAAGGGCACGGGCAGGTGGAATCAGGGCGTTACCGCCAACAACGGCTCAGGCGCCCGCTTGACGCCGTAACATCAATTCGCGCCAGAAGGTGAAGAGCCCGGCACCGACGACCAGAAGCGAGCCCGCGATGGTCCAGCCGTCCGGCACCTCGCCGAAGAACACCAGCCCGATGACCAGCGCGAAGATCAGCCGCGAATAGCGGAAGGGAACGGTGGCAGAGATATCGCCCAGCCGCGTGGCCGCCACCAGCGCGCCATAGGCGATCATCCCCATCGCCACCGCCAACGCCAGCCACAGCCATTGCACCAGGCTGGGTACCACCGGCGCGGAACCGAAGGCCAGCAGCACCAGGCCGGCGGGGATCAGCATGGCAAAGCCCCAGCAGGACAGTTGCAGGCTGTCCACCGAGACCGGCACCCGCCGCGTGGCCAGATCCCGCCCCGCCAGGCCCAGCAGCGCCACCACCGCGATCAGCGCCGCCGGGTCGAAATCCACCGAGCCCGGGCGCAGGATGACCAGCACGCCGGCAAAGCCCACCAGGATTGCGCCCCAGCGGCGCCAGCCCACCGCCTCGCCCAGAAACAGCGCCGCGCCCAGCGTGACCACCAGCGGCATCGACTGCAGGATCGCCGTGACCGTGGCCAGCGGCACCAGCGAGATCGCCAGCACCACGCCGCCCGCGCCCAGCATTTCCGCCAGGTTGCGCAACAGCACCGCGCCGCGCACCGCCTGCGCGGTGAACAGCCGGCGCCCGCGCGCCATGGCCAGCAGGCCGAAGGCCAGCGCGCCGCCCAGCCCGATGACAATCATGATCTGACCCACCGGCATGGCATCGGCCAGATGCTTGATGATCGCATCCTCGGCCGCGAAGCCGGCCATGGCGAGGATCATCATCAGACTGGCGCGCAGGTTCTGCATCCGGGCTCCACTGCCGGCGGCAGGGGGCCGGGCGATTCATTTCACAGGTGCAGGGTTACTTACGCAGGTGCAGGGCGCGGCGAAAGGGGGTGCGGCTCAGCGCTCCAGCTTGACGCCGAAAAGTTCCAGCCGGTGGCCCTTCAGCCGATAGCCCAGCCGGCGGGCAATGGCCTCTTTCAGCGCCTCGATCTCGGGGTCGCAGAATTCGATCACCTCGCCCGTGGTCATGTCGATCAGATGGTCATGGTGGTCGCGCTGCGCATCCTCGTAGCGGGCACGGCCATCGCCGAATTCCAGCCGTTCCAGGATCCCGGCCTCCTCGAACAGCTTGACCGTGCGATAGACCGTGGCGATGGAAATGCGCGGGTCGATGGCATGGGCGCGGGCGTGCAGCGTGTCGACATCGGGGTGATCCTCGGCCGCTTCAAGCACCTGGGCGATGACGCGGCGCTGTTCGGTCAGGCGCAGCCCCTGTGCTTCACAGCGCGCCAGAATGCCCGCCCTCTTGCCGCTATCGCTCATCCGTCCCGTCCGCCTTTCGCCGATGCCGGCAGACTAAGGCATTGCCGGCGGCTGGAAAAGCCCGGGCGGGCCGCTTGACCTTCCGCGCAGGGCCTGCGTAGCTGCGCGTGGAGGAGGAGCACCGGATGAGAACGCCGTGACCGGCGCACGCGCCAGAACCCTGCCAGATCAGCCCCTTCGCCGCCCGTTGGACACGGCGGGGTTCTGGATGCTGCTGGGCCTGGCAAGCCTGTTCGGCGCCAATGCCCTGCTGATCAAGCTGGGCAATGACGGGCTGCAGCCGGTGTTCTTTGCGGCGGTGCGGTCGCTTCTGGCCGGGGTCGCGCTGGTGCTCTGGATGCAATGGCGCCGCATCCCGTTGCGGCTGGATCTGTGGCGGCCGGGGCTGGTGGTGGGGCTGGTCTTTTCGGCCGAGTTCTTCTTTCTTTTCATCGCGCTGGACAACACAACCGTGGTGCGCGCGTCGATCCTGTTCTACGCCATGCCGATGTGGCTGGCGGTGGCGGCGCATTTTCTGTTTCCCGGCGAAAGGCTGACGCCGCTGCGCGCCGCCGGCTTTCTGATCGGCTTTGCCGCCGTGGCGCTGACGCTGACCACCCAGCCCCGGGACGGCGCCGCGCAGGAAGCTGGTCTCTGGGGCGATCTGGCGGCACTGGTAGCGGGCATGTTCTGGGCCGCGATCATCCTGTGCGTGCGGCTGAGCCGGTTGAAGGAGGCGATGCCGGAAACCCAGCTTTTCTGGCAGGTGCTGGTCTCGGCTCCGGTGCTGCTGGCACTGGCGCCGCTGCACGGGGGCGAATTCGTGCGTGATTTCGATGCCTTCCAGGCGGTTATTTTCGTCATTCACGCGCTGGGTGTGGTGGCTTTCGGCTATGTTGCCTGGTTCTGGCTGCTGCTGCGCTACCCGGCCTCATCGGTGGCCAGCTTCAGCTTCGTGACCCCGGTGCTGAGCGCCGCGCTGGGCTGGCTGGTGCTGGCCGAGCCGGTATCGCCGGCCATCCCGCTGGCGCTGGCGATGCTGGTGCTGGGGCTTTACCTGATCAACCGGCGCGAGGCCCCTGCATGATCACGCATTCAGTCGGTTGCAGCGATCGTCAATGATCGGCAATCGCTTGATACTAAACGTCTTCCTGACTTTCTGAACAGTCCCGGACCTGATGTTTGTTGCCTGTCACAAGACCCTCACATGAAGGTAAGCGGCGAGCTATGCTTGAATCAGCAATGCGGCACCCTGTTGACCGCCGATCAACAGCCCCGCGCGCGGAATCGAGGCCGCAGGCCGCCGCGCATCGCCGGGCCGCCCCCACGGCACGGCGATTTGGCTGCCGCTCGCATGTCGCTTGGACCTGGCTGCCATAAAGCGCCGCCGCTCAACCCGGGGATCGCCGCGCCGCGGCCCGACGCTGCGCGGCTTTCTGCGCAGCACTTGCTTTCCTCAGCAGGCCGCAGAGCTGTTACTTCGTCAGAAAATGCCGTGTGCAAGAGCCTAGCTGCATTTCGAATGCCCGCAAGCGCGGCAGGTCATGCAGCCCTCGATCATCACCATCTCATAGGCCCCGCAGGCCGGGCAAGCCGCGCCGCGCGGGGTCTCCCCCACCGCCATGCGCGCGGCTTCCGGGTCGGCCTTCAGCCCCAGCCCGGCCCCTTCGATGAAGCCGATCTTGATCAGATGCTCCTCGATCACCCCGCCGATAGCGGCCAGGATCGACGGCACATAGCGTCCCCCCATCCAGGCCCCGCCGCGCGGGTCGAACACGGCCTTCAGTTCCTCGACCACGAAGCTGACATCCCCCCCGCGCCGGAACACGGCCGAAATCATCCGCGTCAGCGCCACGGTCCAGGCGAAATGCTCCATGTTCTTTGAATTGATGAACACCTCGAAAGGCCGGCGGCGGCCAGCCACCACCACATCGTTGATGGTGATGTAGATGGCATGTTCGCTGACCGGCCATTTCAGCTTGTATGTCTGCCCTTCCAGCGCCGCCGGCCGGTCCAGCGGTTCGGACAGATAGACCACTTCGCCCCCCTCGGCCGCCACGAGTTCCGGCGCGGCGGGGGCTTCTGCGGTGACCGACAGGACCGAGCCGGTCACCGCATTGGGCCGGTAGGTGGTGCAGCCCTTGCAGCCGGTTTCCCAGGCGGTGAGGTAGACATCCTTGAAGGCCTCGAAGGCGATCTCCTCGGGCACGTTGATGGTCTTGGAGATTGAGCTGTCCACCCAGGCCTGCGCGGCGGCCTGCATGCGCAGATGGTCGGCGGGGGTCAGGGTCTGGGCGGTGACGAAGGCATCCGGCAGAGGCGCATCGCCATGCAGGCGGCGCCATTCGGCCAGCGCATAGTCCTGCACCACCTCCTCGCGCCGGCTGCCATCGGGCATCAGCACCTTGCGCGTGTAACTGAGCGCGAAGACCGGCTCGATGCCCGAAGAGACATTGCCGGCGTAAAGGCTGATCGTCCCGGTGGGCGCGATGGAGGTCAGAAGCGCGTTGCGGATGCCATGGGTGCGCACCGCCTCGCGCACGCCCTCGTCCATCCCCGACATGGTGCCGGAGGCGAGAAAAGCCTCGGCATCGAAGAGCGGAAAAGCGCCCTTCTCCCGTGCCAGATCGCTGGACCCCAGATAGGCTGCCCGCGCAATCGCTCGCATCCAGGCGCCGGTCTGCGTCACCGCCGCGTCGGACCCGTAGCGCAGGCCCAGCATGATCAGCGCATCGGCCAGCCCCGTGACGCCCAGCCCGATGCGCCGCTTGGCCTTCGCCTCCTGCGCCTGCTGCGGCAGCGGGAAGCGGCTGGCATCGACGACATTGTCCATCATCCGCACCGAGACGCGCACCAGATCATCCAGCTCCGCGGCATCGATATGCGCGGCCTCGGTAAAGGGTTCCCGCACCAGGCGCGCCAGGTTGATCGAGCCCAGCAGACAGGCGCCATAGGGCGGCAGCGGCTGCTCGCCGCAGGGGTTGGTGGCGGCGATGGTCTCGGCATAGGCGAGGTTGTTCATGCCGTTGATCCGGTCGATGAAGATCACGCCCGGTTCGGCGTAGTCATAGGTCGCGCGCATGATCCGGTTCCACAGATCGCGCGCGGGCAGGCTGCGATAGACCGTGCCGTCAAAGATCAGGTCCCAGCTGCCGCCCTCGCGCACAGCCTGCATGAACGGCTCGGTCACCAGTACCGAGAGGTTGAACATGCGCAGCCGCGCAGGGTCGCGCTTGGCATCGATGAAATCCTCGATATCGGGGTGATCGCAGCGCATGGTGGCCATCATCGCGCCCCGGCGGGAGCCGGCGGACATGATGGTACGGCACATCGCATCCCAGACATCCATGAAGCTCAACGGCCCCGATGCATCGGCCCCCACCCCGGCGACCGGCGCACCCTTGGGGCGCAGGGTGCTGAAATCATAGCCGATCCCGCCGCCCTGCTGCATGGTCAGCGCGGCTTCCTTCAGCGCCTGGAAGATACCCTCCATGCTGTCCGGGATGGTGCCCATGACGAAGCAGTTGAACAGCGTCACCGCCCGGCCGGTCCCGGCGCCGGCGAGGATGCGCCCGGCGGGCAGGAAGCGGAAATCCGTCAGCGCGCCCATGAACCGCTCTTGCCAGACCGCCGGTTCGGCCTCCTCTTCGGCCAGCGCGCGCGCCACCCGTCGCCAGCTGTCCTCGACAGTGGCGTCGACCGGCGTGCCGCCGGCCTCCTTCAGCCGGTATTTCATGTCCCAGATCTGCTCGGCGATCGGGGCGGCGAAGCGGGTCATGCGGTGGTTCCTGCACAGGAAGTGAGGTGTTACAGGATAGGCCCGCCCCCCGGCCCGGTCAACTGCGGTGCCTAGCCATAACGGTTTGGCCCCGGGTCACCGCGCGTGCACATGAAAACCAGCATCACGATGGCATAGATCAGCGCCGCCGCACCGGGCAGCAGCATCAGCAGCATGGCGCTGCCCAGCGGATTGGGCGAAAGCATCAACGGCCCCATCAGGGCCACCGTCACGAACCCCGAGGCGATCATGCCCAGGAAGAACCCGCCCACCCACCAGCCGGAACGCCCGATGTCATGCAACCGTCGCCAGGTAACCGCCAGCATCGGAAAGATGACCGCCAGCGAGGTGATGGCACCCACCGGGCCGACGTCTTCATCGGCCAGCGGTACGCCGAACAGCGCCGAGTCAACGAAACCGGCGACGAGGCCAAGCAGGATGGTGAACAGCAGGAAGAACCAGTATTCCGACCGGCTGGCCCTGCCCGAGAAGCCGAAATAACGTCGGAAGCAGGCCGCGATCGCGCCGAAGAACCCGCGCGACGGGGCGCCGACATACAGCCCGTCCGGCCCGGTCTGCGCCGTCGCTGCCCCCGCCCCAGCCCCCGCCCCAGCCCCTGACCCTGACCATGCCCGGGCCTGCGTCTCCATCGGGGCGGGTTGCGGATGCTGACGCAGGTAACGCGCCGCGCGCGGCGACATGCCCCCTGCCCCCGCCTTCCCGCCCGGCATTTCGGGCGGCATGCCGGCGGGCCTTCCTAGCGCGTCGGGCACCCCGCCAAAGGCAAAATGTGCGCCGGCCTCTTCCCAGCCCGGCAGGCCCTGACGCCAGACATAGCTTTGTGGCGTGATCCGGCCCCGTGCGATCAGCCGCGCGATCTCCTCGGGTGACACAGGACCGACCCGCGCCTCGCCGTCCACGTAATACCACGCAACTGCCACGACCACTGCCTCTCATACCACCTTTTGGCTGTGCAAGAACGTCACCGATAGCGGACCCGCTGTCAATCAAGCGGCCGATCAACCGGTGCGGGTGCTTCATCTTGCCCGAAATACGCAATCCCGACGCTGGCGCGGAACCCTGGCCAGGGCAAGCAGGATCACGGGCGCGGTTGCCCAATTCCCTTCCCCGGTCTATCTGCCTGTCATGACCGAAGCCGCACGCGCCCCCCTGCACCTGATCAAGCTCTGCGTCGGCGCCGATGGCGTGGAGGACCTGATCGCCTGGCAGCGCGATCCGCGCGCGCTGGGGCCCGACGGGGTGCCGCGCCATTTCACCCGCATGTGGCCCAGACGCGCCGCCGAACTGCTGGCGGGCGGATCGCTCTACTGGGTGTTCCGCGGCACCGTGCTGGCCCGCCAGCGTATCCTGCGGCTGGATCCGGTCGAGGGCGCCGACGGTATCCGCCGCTGCGGGATCGTGCTGGACCCGAGCATCACCCGAACCGCGCCGCAACCGCGCAGTGCCTTTCAGGGCTGGCGCTACCTGCAACCGCAGGACGCCCCGCGCGATCTGGCCGCGGCGCGCCCCGGCGACGATACGCTGCCGCCGGAACTGGACGCGGCCCTGGCCGAGATCGGCCTGCGCTAGCCTTCTTTGCCGCCGGCTTGAGGCAGATCAAGGCAGCAGCGCGAATTCCGTTCAGAATGGCGGCAGGATGGCTGACCAAGGACGGAAGGACCGACCATGCCCATGATCGACCCGAAAGACCTGAAGATTCTGATCACCGGCGGCGCGCGCGGCATTGGCGCGGCGACGGCGCGGCTCCTGGCGGCGCAGGGCGCGGCGGTGATGATCACGGATGTGCTGGATGACGAGGGCGCGGCGCTGGCCCAGGAGATCGGACCGCGCGCGCGATACCGCCGACTGGATGTGACCAGCGAGGCCGATTGGCAGGATGCCGTCACCGCCGCCGAAGAGGCGATGGGCGGCCTGAACGCGCTGTTCAACAATGCCGGCATCCTAGACTTCGGCACGATCGAGAGCACCGATCCGGATGTGCTGCGCCGGATCCTGGACATCAATGTGGTGGGCTGTTTCCTGGGCATGCGCGCCTGCGCTCCGGCGCTGCGGCGGGCGGGCGGCGGAGCGATCGTCAACTGCTCCTCCATCGCCGGGATGAACGGTTATGCGGGTTTCGCGGCCTATGTGACCAGCAAATGGGCGCTGCGCGGCATGAACAAATGCGCGGCGCTGGATCTGGCGGCGGACAATATCCGCGTGCTGTCGATCCACCCCGGCCCGATCCGGACGGTGATGGGGGACGATCTGCCACCCGATATCGCGGCGGCACAGCCGATCCCGCGCTTCGGCGAGCCGGAGGAAGTGGCGCGCATGGTCCGCTTCATGCTCTGCGAGGCGAGCTATTCCACAGGCTCGGAATTCGTCATCGATGGCGGCGCGGTGACCGGGCAGGTGCCGAGGCTGGAATAGCGCCCGC